>DHNF01000134.1:1820-2804 GCA_002409375.1 Ruminococcaceae bacterium UBA5423 | reverse complement strand
CTTGACGGCACTGTTTTCCGCGCGCCTGTCACCGTAAAAGGCATAAAGCCCAGCGTTTCGACATGGGAAAAGCCAATTACAATCGCACGACACGCCTACGGCGACATATACAAAAACAGCGAAATTAAGGTAAGTGGCCCCGCCAAAGCCGAGCTTGTGGTTACCGATTCAAACGGTGATAAGCACTGCAAGCTAATCCATGACTTTTGCGGCAACGGTGTTGTGATGGGTATGCACAACACCGATGAGTCTATATCAAGCTTTGCGCGCGCATGCTTCAATTTTGCGCTGTCTCAAAAACAAGACATTTGGTTTTCAACAAAGGACACTATTTCCAAAACTTATGACCATAGATTTAAAGATATTTTTGCCGAGATTTTTAAAAACGAGTATAAAGACGCATTTGAAAAAGCGGGTATCGAATATTTTTACACGCTTATAGATGACGCTGTTGCTCGCGTGATACGCTCAAAAGGCGGATTTATATGGGCGTGCAAAAACTATGATGGCGATGTGATGAGCGATATGATTGCTACCGCTTTCGGTTCGCTTGCAATGATGACTAGTGTGCTTGTATCACCTGATGAGAAATATGAATATGAAGCGGCTCACGGAACAGTTACACGCCATTACTATAGGCATCTCAAGGGCGAGCCAACATCCACAAACTCAGTAGCAACAATATTCGCATGGTCGGGTGCGCTCAGAAAGCGTGCAGAGCTCGACAATTTGCCAAAGCTTTTGGAGTTTGCAGGCAGGCTTGAGGATGCTATAATCAGCACAATTGAAAGTGGTGTAATGACAAAAGACCTGTTAGGGCTTTCGTCACTCACAAATAAAAAGGGCGTCGAAACAATGGAATTTCTCGACGCTGTTGCGGCCCGCTTAGAAAATTAAAGCACATATTTATAATTTTACGACGGGGCATTTACGCCCCGTCGTTTTTATTACAACAAGTTTTCCGGGTCGCCCGCAATCTTTGAT
>DHNF01000134.1:0-1679 GCA_002409375.1 Ruminococcaceae bacterium UBA5423 | reverse complement strand
GGGGTTCTTTATTTTACCCGCCGAGATATGCACTCTTTACCTTTTCGTTATCCAACAATTCGGAGGATTTTCCTTCAATTATTATTTTGCCTGTCTCAAGTACATAGGCACGATGGGAAATCGACAACGCCATTTTTGCGTTTTGCTCAACAAGTAAAACGGTTGTGCCGCTTTTGTTTACTTCTTGTATGCAATCAAAAATTTCGTTTACAAGGATCGGCGACAACCCCATCGATGGCTCGTCTAAAAGTAACATTTTAGGACGCGACATAAGCGCACGGCCAATTGCAAGCATTTGCTGTTCGCCACCCGAAAGCGTGCCTGCCCGCTGCCGCCTGCGCTCCTTAAGGCGTGGGAAACGGTTAAACACCATTTCCAAATCTTTTTCTGCTTTCCGGCCATCGGTTCGCACAAAAGCACCCATCTCCAGGTTTTCCTGCACAGTCATACCCGAAAACACGCGCCGCCCTTCGGGTACCTGTGCCAGCCCAAGCCGAACAATCCTGTGGGGCTCAAACGCTGCAATGCTGTCGCCCATAAAAAGGATATCACCGGTTTTTGAACGAAGCAAACCTGATATTGTATGCATAGCCGTGGTTTTGCCCGCGCCATTTGCACCGATTAACGACACAATTTCGCCCTCATTCACATAAAACGAAAGTCCTTTAAGCGCATGTATTGCACCATAATATACATTTATATCCTTAACATCCAGCATATTAGTCATGCCTTTCCAATTAGTGGGACACTAAAAGTTGTTCCCAAAATAGTTAACTTTTAAGAGCCGAGATAAGCCGTAATAACTTTTTGGTTGGAACGAATTTGCTCAGGTGTTCCCAAAGCAATAAGATTGCCATAATCCAGAACATATAGCCGTTCACATACATTCATAACAAGGCTCATATCATGCTCGATAAGCAAAATAGCAATTTTAAAGTCATCACGAATTTTGCGTATTGTTTCCATCAGCTCTCGCGTTTCGGTGGGATTCATTCCGGCGGCAGGCTCGTCCAAAAGCAGCAATTTGGGGTTGGATGCCAAAGCACGCAGGATTTCAAGCTTTCGCTGCAGACCGTATGGGAGATTAGCAGCTGTATGCTCAGCCGTTTCCTCCATATCAAATATTTTAAGCATCTGCCGGGCTTTAGCGTCCACCTTTTTTTCTTCAGACCAGAAGAAAGGCATGCGCGTCATGCCGGCGAGCACTGTATATTTCATGTCCTGCTGCATTGCAACTTTAATATTATCAAGCACCGTCATATTCTTAAAAATGCGTATGTTTTGAAATGTACGGGCAATGCCTATCTGGTTAATTTGAAAGGGTTTTTTGTTGATTAAGCTTTCTCCCTCAAAACGAATGGCACCTCCGCTGGGTGTATAAACACCGGTGAGTAGATTAAACACCGTAGTTTTACCGGCACCGTTAGGCCCTATAAGACCAACTATTTCCTTATCATCAACAAACATATGAAAATCATTAAGTGCATGTAGTCCGCCAAATATTACAGACAAATCTTTTATTACTAACAGGTGCATAATCACACCTCCCCCGACTTTTTATTTTTTATCTTTCGAATAAATGCATGTAAAAGCCGGGGAACCGATATTTCATAACGACCCAGAAGTCCCGACGGTTTAAATAGCATTAGGCAAATAAGTATAATTGAATAAATCAGCAA
>DHNF01000078.1:4293-4685 GCA_002409375.1 Ruminococcaceae bacterium UBA5423 | reverse complement strand
CAATAGGTTCTGCAACCTTTTTGATGCCGTATGCCTTATCTTCTTCAAGTATACCGCAGGTTTTGGTGTTTTTGTAGGCATTGTATATATATTCGGAAGCATAGTGGTTTTTGATAACCTTATCCTCCACAACACCCATACCTGTTTCTTCCACAGCAAGCTTAGCCAGCGGAATACGAGCTTTGTTAGCGGCAGTGGCAGCGGTTAAAAAGATTTTATCAACCTGACTCTGAGTGTAAGTTGCAAAAATTCTTTGCGCTGTTCTTACACGGTCGATAGCTTTTTCAAGCTTTTCAACATTATCAACCGTTTGATTGTTTTTGGTTTCCATATTTATCCCCCTGAAATTAATTTAATTTTTTATTGTTAATTATACTGATTCTCATTAAAAA
>DHNF01000078.1:0-4011 GCA_002409375.1 Ruminococcaceae bacterium UBA5423 | reverse complement strand
TTTAACAAGAAACAGTATTATTAGTGTAAAACACGGTTCAACGATAAAATCCGATATAGATTGTTAAAATTTTAACACACTTTTGCATACTTGCATATTATAAAAAAAGTATATCCGTGTTATATTTTTAGATATAACCCTTCCAAAACTACAGATATTTGTATAACGTAAATATCACGATTATTTATATTTTGATAAATGTTTGTGTTTTGATTCATTAAGTTCGGCTATAAAACGATTGTCAATCTCGGTAAGATGATAATCCTTACGGTAAATCAAAACATCCTTATAAATTTTGCTGTTGTCCAAACATTTTTTTTGGACCAATCCATAAGTCTTCAAAAGCTTATCGGGTACAGGGGATACCCACATAAAGGTTTCGCTATTTTCAGAAAGTAAATCGAATTGGCTTGCCCTTTCAAACACAAATATCCTGCAATCGATATCATCGGGCAACTCCTCTTTTCTAACTTTGGATAGAGGCAATGAAGGTACAAACGGGTCAGCATGCGCAATTTCAATATATGAACGCAAATCCGAAAAAAAGATTTTATCCTTAGATGCAAGAGGGCTGTCACTTCTCATGGCCAAAACATAGTGAAACTCTGTGACCAATTCATATTTCAAGCCTTTTTCCTCTAACATAGCCTTAAAGTATTTGTCGTAATTTTTAGCGTAGCGCATAATGCCGAGATTATAATCTGCCGATAAAATATTTCTTATCGCACGCAAAGCATTGGTTTCTTTATAGAATATTTCTGCAGGATCAGAATTTAAACTTGTTGAAAAGCGGGCAAAGGCATCAGATATATAGCTTGCTCTTGGAACAGAGATACTGAAAATCTGTTTTTTGGGATGTCCGCCTTTATACATTTTTTCGACTTCTTCAATTTGATAAAGAATTTTTTTTGCATAGCCGATAAATTCTTCACCTTCAGGTGTTAAGATCATACCTCTTGACGAGCGGTCAAATATTGTAATGCCGAGATCTGCTTCCAATTCTTTAATAGAACGGCTCAAATTCGGTTGGGCAATAAGCAGTACCTCTGATGCCTTGTTGATTGAGCCTTCCTTTGCAACCTCTACTGCATATTTCATGTGGAGTATATTCATAAAATCACACTTCCCTAAAGAGCGTACCGCTTTTATGTTGATCCGTCTAATATTCCGTTCCGGACATAAGGCATATCAAGAATTTAAAAGCTGAGTTTTGAATAACTGTAAGACATAGGTAATTATGCATTATATATAAAAAGTATAGCAAAAATTTGTCGTTAAGTCAATTAAGCACTGTCATCAAAATGCATTTTTGTCCCGTAAGGATACAAAAGGAAATGAGCTAACACTTAAATGGATATTTAAGCGTCAGCCCCTTGTTTTTACTGTGATGGTTATATTGCTGAAGTAGACAGCATGATTCATGGGGTGGCAGCACCGTAACCTGCTCGACCGATTATTTTTCAACGCTGGTTAGATACGCCCGCCGGCATCCATTCGTACGGTAGTCGCCGGGCTTTAAGGGCGGCTTCCCGAATTGCTGAATCAGGGTTTTACTGTGTGTTTTTAAAGCTTTTAAGTGCGCAGCCTTGTCTGCTCAGCCCACGGGAGTAATAAAAAAAGAGGATAATTGAGGATTTATAGCTCACTTGTAGTATTGTTGGTTCTGTAATGCCTGGGCGTTTCTGAAGTTTCTTTTTTAAAGGAACGAATGAAATTGCTGGTATCACCGAAACCGGATCGAACCGCCACTTCGGAGACATTCAGGTCTGTTGTGATAAGAAGCTCTTTTGCATATGCGATCCGGCTTTTCATGATGTATTGCTTTGGGCTGCAGCCCGTCCATTCACGAAAAGCATGCGATAAGTAAGATGAGCTGATGTAAAACCTTGATGAAAGTTCCTCAAGCTTGACATCTTCGGTGAAATGGCTGTCAATGAATTTCTGCACGTCATAAACTGCCCTTGTAAATTTTTTAGAGGGCAGAGGAAATTGCTCTTTTCTTGCACGATAACATAATATAATGAACAGTTCAAACAGGTCGAATGATACGCTTTTTGAAAACCAACTTGGATTTATGTTTTCCTTCAAGATTGCTGATATCAGAGCTTGTGCCTCGGCTGCATTTTCCGACAAATCAAAGGCATGGCAGAACCACTCGGGACGACTGATGAATACCGACTTTAGTTTCGGATCCTCGATTGCCCGGTCAAGCTGTAACGGGCTAAGTAATATGAAACACCTGCGATAATAGCCTTTTATAATCTGAAGATTGTGTTGTTCCAGCTTACTGATAAAAACAGCGGTGTTCGGTTCTACATCATAGCAGGATTCACCAATATTAATCCGAACACTTCCCTCATAAATATAAATCAATTCATAGGCATTATGAAAATGGCGTTCACATTGTATTTGCTTGTCAGAATACGTGCATTCCAAAAAGGCTTCGCTATTATGGTGCATCCAATTCAACCTCCAACAAAGCATATTTTACATATTTTATCATATGTTCCGCACACAATCAAGCTGCGGCATGATGTAATATATAATTACAAAATTGTACTCAAATACTAACCCCTTATTGAAGAAAATCCGCACAATACCCATATAACAAAGCTTTTCGCTTAAATTTGATAAGTTTATAATTGTTATCAGTATAAGGAGATTACACCATGCCATACGAGAAATTCCACTATAATAAAATCGATCAAGTAATCACAGAGGCAGAAAAACTGGGAGTCAATCTTCCTTTATCGGAGAATATGGCCTTGCTTTCCCGGCCGCTCAATTTTTGCGGGCTGACAGCTTCTAACCGACTTGCTATTCAGCCGATGGAGGGTTGTGACGGCACAGCAGATGGCGCGCCCGATGAATTGACCGTCCGTCGGTATCATCGCTTTGCTCGCAGCGGAGCCGGACTAATATGGGCTGAGGCCACCGCCATACTGCCTGAAGGCAGAGCGAATCCGCGCCAGCTTATGATAACTGAGCAAAATGTTGATGAGTTTAAGCGACTGGTAGATGATATAAGACAAATCGCAGTCAGGGAAACGGGCGTAAACCCGATATTGGTTCTTCAATTAACACATTCGGGGCGATATTCCAAGCCTGAGGGGAAGCCTGCTCCGTTGATTGCACAAAACAATCCATTGTTTGAAAATGACAAACCTATTAATCAAACCCGAATTGTGACCGACGAATACATAAAACAGTTGCCGGAGGTTTATGCCCGTGCGGCAAAATTAGCTGCACGGGCAGGATTTGATGGAGTAGACATAAAATCCTGTCACGGATATTTGATGAGCGAGCTGTTGGCGTCCCATACACGAAAAGGTGAGTACGGCGGCTGCTTTGAAAACCGCACCCGACTTTTGATTGACTCCGTCTCGGCGGCAAAAGCGGCAACCTCCGCATTTGTCACTTCACGACTGAATCTGCACGACGGGTTCCCACTCCCCTACGGATGGGGTGTTGGAGAGGACGGCAGACCGGATATGGCTGAGCCCGTCCGTCTTGTTGAAATTCTTCATCACAAGCTTAACTTTGAGCTTCTGGATTTCACCATAGGAAACCCCTATGTCAATCCGCATGTCAACCGCCCTTACGACAGTGGTCCCTATATCCCTGACGAACATCCTTTTGAGGGTTTGGCACGCATGTGCGAATGTATATCCGCGGTGAAAAACAAATTCCCTGATCTTAAAGTGATTGGTTCGGGTTTCTCCTACTTACGTCAATTTTCCGCCAATCTGGCTGCCGGAATGGTAGAGACCGGCGGAGCGGATATAGCGGGATTCGGACGCATGTCATTTGCATATCCGACATTTGCTTGTGATATACTGAAGAATGGTAGTTTGGACACGAGAAAATGCTGTATTGCCTGTGGAAAATGTTCCGAGCTAATGCGTGCAGGCAGAGTTGCGGGGTGTGCGATCCGTGACCGAGAATTATATTTGCCGATATTTAATTATGCCTCTAAATCAACAGTTTCGAAAGTCTAATGGTATTAAGTCA
>DHNF01000018.1:6000-10009 GCA_002409375.1 Ruminococcaceae bacterium UBA5423 | reverse complement strand
GAAGCAACAGAACAAGAAAAAGTAGAAAGGCGGTTTTTATATGAATGACGAAACATATACAATCGAAATTGCGGGGCTTAAACGCGACTTGCCGATTTGCCGTATCAGCGAAAATCTTAGTATTGCGGCATTTGTGATTTTCGGTGACGTCGAACTTACGATTGCAGCATCAAAGTATTTATTGGAAAAGGCTCCGGAGTTTGATGTTCTGATTACCGCTGAGGCTAAGGGTATTCCTTTGGTGTATGAAATGGCGCGTCAAAGCGGCAAAAAATATTTTATTGCGCGCAAATACCCAAAGCTGTATATGTCAAATCCGATTTCGGTTGACGTGCGTTCTATTACAACCGACAAGGAGCAGACATTGTATCTTGATGAAAGCGAAATGGAATATATACACCGCAAGCGTGTTTTGATTGTTGACGATGTTATAAGCACCGGCGAATCCCTTCGTGCACTTGATTTGCTAGTAGAGCGTTCGGGCGGACAGCTTGTAGGGCAATGTGCGATACTCGCAGAAGGTGATGCAATAGGCCGAAAAGATATCTTTTATCTTGAAACGCTGCCTTTGTTTAAAAAATGATTTTGTCACTTCTCCCAAACCTAAAGGTCGAAGCATTGTCTTGTAAGGCACAGGGAGGTTATGGCGATGGAACGTCCAATGGCCGCACTTGGCTTTTCTTTTTTCTTGTCGCTGGTAATCGCGTCATTTTTGGAGCTTAAAATGACGGTGGCATTGGCAGCTTTATGCTTTGTTGCCTTTTTAACGGCACTGTGCATTAGTAAAATCAGGCAAAACAGGGCGGTTCTAACCGTTGTTTTTGCCGCTTTGGCTGCCTTTTCGATGTATTCGGGGCAGGAAATGCTAACATACCGACCCTTGCAAAAATGGGACGGCAAGACAGCTTATCTCAAAATAGAAACACTTGAGAATGTGCAGCACGGAAATACAGATAATGTAACAGTAAGGGTTATTGAAGGGGATATTAAGCGCGGCACCCGCCTTACATTGTGGCTGCCTGATGATATTTATCCCGCTCCCTATGATATTCTATCCGGAGAATTTATGTTGTCCACGCCATCGGACAGCCTTAACGGGAAAATCCGTGGGTATTCCAAATCCAACAAGGTGTTTCTCAATGCCTGGCCGGCTGAATACGGCGGGCATAATATCAAGGTTATACCGCCCGAAAAGCCACCGTTTATTATGCACAAAGTTTTGCAAGCACGCCGGTATACAATCATGACTATAATGTCGCTGCCCAGTGCCGAGGATGTTGCCGGTCTTATGGCAGGGCTTGCGTTCGGTTTTGACGAAAAAATCCCTTCTGACATTGCATATAATTTTCGGCATATTGGAGTATCGCATTTGCTCGCGGTGTCGGGATTGCATGTTGCACTGCTGTCACAGGCACTGTTGCGATTGCTTGTGTTCATTAGAATGCCGCGGCGGGCTGCATCGGCTGTTACAGGTGGTGTTGTGCTATTCTTTATGGCATTGACCGGATTTTCCCCCTCTGTTATGAGGGCAGGTATTATGTGCCTTTTGCTTTTGGCGGGAATGGTGCTTGGGCGTGAGCCGGACAGCCTTAATTCTCTTGGTTTTGCCGTGCTTGCCATAACTTTATTTAACCCGTATGCAGTCAATGATGCAGGGTTGCTGCTGTCATTTGCAGCTACCTTTGGTCTGCTTTCACTGTATCCCATGTTTTCCCGGTTTTTTACTGACAAGCTAAAGAGCCGGTGGCAAAGATTTCTTTATTGTCCTTGTAACGCTGCTGCAATTACAGTTGCTGCGACAGTTCCGACACTGCCGGTGATTTTATTAACATTCGGTAGTGTTGCGCTTATATCGCCATTGTCCAATTTTTTGATGGTAATGCCGGCAACAGTGGTTATGATTGCGACTTGTGTTGCCGTGCCGTTATATGCATTTGCACCTTTAAGATTTGCTGCAAATGCTGCGTTTTGGGTTGCAGAGCATATTACAAGATATTTAGTTGCTGTTTCCAGGTGGCTGGCATCGTTGCCTCTTGCGTCTGTCAACGCACGGCAAAGCTATTTGCTGCTGCTTGTACCTGCTGCGACCGGTCTGATTATTTTGGGCGGCAGGTGGTTTGGACGGCGTGGCGTCAGAGTGACCGCACTGTGGTCAATAATTGCACTGCTTTGCGGCATGCTGACATATAATGTGTTTATGCGCGGGGTAACCTCAATAGAGGTATTAAAATCGGGTAACGCAACTGCGGTGCTTGTCGAACATAGTGGGCGCACCGGTGTTGTAATGATGGGCGGTCAAAAATCGGTATCAGCGTCGCTTTATGCAATTAAACGCCGCAATTTGCGGGGCATTGATTTTTTGATTATGCCGTCGCTTGATGACGAGTGCGTTTTTAGCAGCATGATTTTGACTGACGAAATAGGGGTAGACTGCCTTGTGTGCGGGGCGCCCGGCAAATATTCTGATACGATTCCCGCCCTGAAAACCGGCAGGCGTATTAATATAGAAAACAATACCATTTCATTGTGGGATGATTGCAAAGCTTTCATAATGGCTGGATGGCTGTGTGTTGACATAAACAAAACACGGTTGCTTATCGCACCCGACCGTGCCGATGCATCTATGCTGTCGGCAGACAGAAGAAGGGCGAATTTGGTAGTGTATACAGGCAGTGTCCCTCGTCATGCTGAGTTAATTACTGCACAGGTCGGGGTTGTAAGCTGTGATACCGATACACTGCTGAGTGTTGTCAGAGAGATACCAGCCGGTATTTATCACGTATATAATACGGCAATTGGCGATGTAACAGCTATTACTCGCGGCAAGGGCGATATTGAGGTGCGTTGACATAATAAAGGGGGAAAAACGATGTCTGTTACCGAAACTGAACTAAAAAAGCAAGTTGGAGCAGGTTCTTTTAAAAATGTGTATTTTTTTTATGGCGAGGAAAGCTATCTTACTTCTAATTATGCTAACCTTGTGAGCAGCAAGGCACTCGGCAACAACACATTGACCGAATTTAATATGCATAAGCTTGATGGTCAGACCTGTTCGGTTGTAGAAATTATAGAAGCAGCAGAGGCGTTGCCGGTTATGGCCGATCGCAAATGTGTGTTGGTGCGGGATTTTGATGTTGCAAAGCTCAATAAAGAAGATTTTAATCAACTTATCGAGCTTATCAAAAATATGCCGGAGTGCTGTGTGCTTGTATTCTGGACCGATACGGTTGAGGTTGACGTTAAAAGGAATGATAAGTGGAGAGCATTTACCAAAGCAGTGGACAAAGCTGGGGCGGTTTTATATTTTTCACGCAAAAAAGATGACGAGATTATCAGGATTCTTGAAAGTGGGGCATCCCGCAGGGGCTGCAAGCTGACATTATCAAATGCCAAACTTATGCTAAGACATAGTGGTAACGACATGCATCTTTTAATGGGAGAATTGGATAAGCTGTGCGCGCTTGCCGACGGGGGAGAGATAACGCGCGAAATGATTGAAGGCTGCGGCACTGTTAATCTTGAAGCATCGGTTTTTGAATTGTCGAAAGCTTTGCTAAAGGGCAGCTATGAGCGAGCCTACGACATACTCGGAACTCTTTTTGCCAAGCGTGAGGAACCGATTGTAATACTTGCGGTGCTATCAAGCGCCTATGCTGATTTATACAGGGCAAAGGTGGCGCTCGCATCCGGTGTGCGTGCCGAGACATTAGCTGATGACTTTGATTATCGCAGAAAAGAATTTCGCCTTAAAAATGCCGCAAGAGACTGCGCTCGCATACCTATTTCGGTACTGCGACAAAGCCTTGAGGTGCTTGCAGAGGCCGACCGTAGGATAAAAAGCTCTGGCATTGATAATCGAGTAGTGCTAGAGCAGACTGCTGCTCGGCTTATTATTTTGCTGCGACAGGGTGAGCGGCAGGGTGTAAATGCATGACGGGTAAACGGGTACGTATACGCGAAGCAATTGTTGTAGAAGGTAAATATGATAAAATAAAGCTAAGTTCGGTTG
>DHNF01000018.1:0-5865 GCA_002409375.1 Ruminococcaceae bacterium UBA5423 | reverse complement strand
GACGCTCTTCCGATCTGTTGTTGATCATCACCAGCGTATAACCCACGGGTTTAGGATATTTAAAGACAAGGAGCTTTTAAATTTGCTGCGTAGGCTTGCCGGTCAACGCGGCCTGCTTGTACTTACCGACAGTGATTCGGCAGGTTTTGTAATACGCGATTATCTTAGCGGTGCAATACCACCGACGCAAATAAAACACGCCTATATCCCGCAGCTCGTAGGTCGCGAAAGGCGCAAACGCGTGCCATCAAAAGAAATGCTTTTGGGCGTTGAAGGGATTGACGGCAAGGTGTTAATCGACGCACTGCGACGTGCGGACGCGACTATAGAGTGTGAGACAACAGGGCAAAGCGGTGAACCGCCGCTGACTAAGCTTGATATGTATGAGGCCGGTCTTACCGGAAAACCGGGTAGCTGTGAACGGCGCAGCCTTTTGCTTTCGCTGCTTTCGCTGCCAAAAATGCTGTCATGCAACCGCCTTCTCGAAGTGTTGAATGCTACAACGACACGCAGCGACTTTATAAAATTGATTGACGAATTGTTTTGACAAAAAACCGCCGGCTGCGCCGGCGGTTTTTAATGAGAATCAGTATAAATATATTCATTGGGCTTTTATTCGTTTGTGCTTACTGATAAACAAGGTTGCAATAAATATTGCAACTGCAAATCCTAATTGAATTATAATCGAAAGCACAAGAGTGTCAAAATACTCTTTGCTGTTCGGACTGCCGATTATACTGTTTGCCCGTACATACCAATAAGCCGGCAGAATCTTTGAAAACTGCAAAACTGTACTGCTTAAAAAATTTTGTGGTACAAACACTCCGCACATAAAGCTCATGCCTAAAGACAGTATATTGGCAATTGCGGCTTGTACATTGTAGCTTTTTATCAATATGCCTACAAGCAGTCCAATTGCCGTACTTACAATGGTGAATGCAAGGGCGTTTAATGACAACACAGGCAGCATACCGGACGACAGAATGCTGCGCCCATAAATAATAATCGAACAAATCACCATAAACAACCAGCAAGCTGCCGCATAGATTATGCTGCCGAGGGCTAACTGTATGTTAATACTGCGTTGTTTTAAGGGAGCGCAAAGATTGCGTTTTTTTAAATCGGGATGGTTAAATACCATCATTATTGTGCTGATTCCCAGTGTGCTGACAGCAAGCATAGCATATGCAATAAAATTAAAATACTGTATGAACCCATCGGTTTTGCTGTTGTATACGCGGCCGGTCATTTTTACTTGTATGTCTGCGTCCAGACTTTCCATCACAAGCTGCTGCATTTTGTCATATGAAAGTCCACTATGCTTTTGTGCAAGGCGCATTGCTCCGAGGTATTTGTTAATTTGCATGTCAACATACCGTGCCGATGTTGAATCGGGAACTATCACGGTTTCAAGTAAATTTCCGCCGCCCGCCTCAAAATTTGATGTAAACCCTTTTGGAATGATTGCGATATACTCAACACTTCTGAAAAACAAGGCGTCCTGCATTTTTTCACTGTCATCGGGCAGCTTTACAACTGTATTGTTTTTGGCAAGAAAATTTGCCAGCCCTTTTGCATGCCGGGATCCGCCATCTCGGTCAATAATTGCTATTTTAGATTTGGCCTGGGTAAAATCCGTTTCGGCGGGAGACACATAAAAACGCGAGGTAAAAACAGCGATTGAAAGGAATACAACCAAATACACTATCAATGCGCCTTGACAAGCCTGTATTACTTTAAAATACAATTTAAATACTTGCATAACGCTGCCTCCTAACAAATAAGTAGCTAACAAATGCAAGCAATACCGAAATGGTACCGAGAATGCAAATGTTTAAAAAATAGCGGTTCAGCGATTCGTACACATAAAGGCTGTAAAATGCGTCGGTAATAAGAGCCGCCGGGTTGATAAAGCTTAGCACAGGCACATGTTTTGCGACGATATATTTCATGTCAACAAACATAAGTCCCGCAAGAAAACTTAAAAACATCGAAATACCGATAAGTATTGCTGATTTTACTCTTTCACTTTTTTTGAAAGCATAACCGACAAATGTACCATAAGAAATGCCGGTGACGCTGCCCATAAAGCATGTTAATACAACATAGCCAGAGCGGGAGCCAAAATCAATTTTTAATACAAAAGCGAGATAACACAGTAGAATAAGTATTTGGGCAAAATGTATTGTGAGCGATGCAAGCAGATCGCTGACAACCGATGTCAGCTTGTGTGTCGGCGCTATGCTGCGTCGTGCACCCAGTGCGGACAAGTTTGGCTGTATGTCGGTTGAATTGCGCATGCCCCAGTAAGATCCATAAAGACATGCCATTGCAATGAGCGCATAAAAATAGTTTAAAAGCGTATCCGGATTTGCACCGCTTAATGTGATTTCCTTTGTAAAACTCTGCCTGTCTGTAAGGCTGTCGAAAAGCCCTTGTTTTGCTGCCGACGGGTTTGCGGCAAGTATTGCTGACGTAATTTTTTCGGTTTCAATATACTGATCTAAAAATGCCTTTAGTATACTTTGTTTAAGACCGGAGCCGTGCACATCAAGTGTTATGCTGTCCGACACCGTTATAACTCCGTCAACTTCTCCTTTTGAAAGCTTTTGTTTGGCCTCCTGTGCAGTCAAAACTGAAAATTTTAGAAGGCGGTCTTCGCCGCTTGACACAGATTTCAGCACTTGTTGAAATGCTTGGTTTTGCTGATAGCTGTTGTTATTTACGACCGCTGTATTAATGGCAGAAAAACTTTCATCTTGCTTTAACAGGTTGCCAAATGCGATGTAAAACAGCGTTGCAAGAAGTATCGGAAACAATAGTGTCCAAAATACGGTATCCCGATCACGCCTAAGGCATTTAAGCCGTTTTAAATAAAGAAATAAAAACATACGGCACCCCTCCTTAATCCCGCAATTCTTTTCCTGTAATCTCCAGGAAAACATCGTTGAGTGTCGGTGGCTCTGAATAAACGCGGCCAAATGTAAGCCCGCTATCTTTCAATGTGTCCAATACTCTGATTAAATTATGTCTGCCACCCGTGCAGCGCACGGTCAGCAAATTGCCATTTAAAGAAACATCTGTTACATGAGGAAGATTGCTGATTTTCTCTATAAGAGCGCCGTTCAAGTCATTATCGCTATATAGTTCCGCTGTGATTTTTTCTCCGGCTTTTACCATTGCCTTAAGCTCGTCTTTTGTGCCGGTGGCAAGTGTTTTTCCTTTGTCAATAATTGCTATCCGGCTACATATTTGCTCAACCTCCTCCATATAATGAGAGGTATATACAATAGTTGCACCCTCACTATTAAGCTTTAATATGCCTTGCAAAATATTGTTACGGCTTTGCGGATCAACCGCCACGGTCGGTTCATCTAAAAATATTAACTTTGGTTTGTGCGCAATACCGCAGGCTATGTTAAGCCGGCGTAAAAGTCCGCCCGAAAGCTTTTTGGGATAGAATTTTTTGTAATCCCCAAGCCCGACAAAATCTATTGCTTCGTTCACCAATTGATTTCGTTTGTCTTTATCAGTGATATAAAGACCGCAGAAATACTGTATATTTTCTAATACGGTGAGCTCATTAAACACCGCAACATTTTGCATCACAACGCCTATATCGCGCTTTATATCGTATGCGTCGGGAGACATATTGCGGTCGAAAATATGTATAGTACCTTTATCGAATTTTAATAAAGACAGCATACAATTGATGGCGGTGGTTTTCCCAGAACCGTTGGGGCCAAGAAGCCCGAAGACTTCACCTTCTTTGATCTCCAAATTTAAATGATCAAGTGCCAGCAAATCCCCGTAGCGTTTCACAAGATTATGAACCTTTATAATCATAAATTTACCCTCCAAAATTCAGATGAATTTATTTTAACTTAAATTTGCCGGTTATGGTAGATGCAAATTAAAATTTTTGACAATAAAAAAAGAACTCTCTGTTTGAGAGCTCCTCTACTATTTAGAGATTTCACTTTTTTATATAATCAAAGATATTGGGTAGGGGCGCACACACAGGTGCACCCCCTACGGCATCGTAAATATGCTGGCACCCCCGACCGGAGTCGAACCGATGACTAAGTCTTAGGAGGACCTTGTTATATCCACTTAACTACGGGGGCGTGTAGCTAAAACAGTTTACAACATTCAAATGCATTTTGTCAACCCAAAACCGACTCAAAACTTTTGCAATTAGCTATTGACAACTCGAGTAAGCGGTGGTAAACTCAATGCGAAAAATATTGAATTTTATAAGGATTGGTAATATGACGTCGTTACATAAAGTACCCATTGGCAAAACCGTTACCGTAACCAAAATATTAGGCTTTGGTGCTGTCAAGAGACGGATCATGGATATGGGCATTACCAAGGGAACACCCGTCACAATTCGCAAGACTGCCCCATTAGGAGATCCGCTGGAAATCTCGGTTCGCGGTTATGAGCTTTCAATACGCAAGGCTGATGCAAAAAACATATTGGTTGAATAATCTGATGAATATTGTCCTGCTGTGCAAGCCAGACAGTTATCATCTTTTTTTAATGAATCAAGTTAGCAGATGCTAACCACGACTATCTTGTAATTAAGAAAGGCAAAACGATTATGAGCTTGACTACAATAGCGCTTGTTGGTAATCCCAACAGCGGAAAAACAACACTGTTCAACATATTGACAAAAAGCAACCAGTATGTTGGAAACTGGCCGGGAGTTACGGTGGAAAAAAAGGAAGGTAGGCTGCGCCGCGGCAATACATATGATAGCGATGCTGTAATTGTAGATTTGCCAGGCGTTTATTCACTTTCTCCTTATTCTTTGGAAGAGATTATAACCCGTGATTATTTAATCAATAGCAGGCCGGATGTTATATTAAATATTGTTGATGCATCTAATCTTGAGCGTAATCTATACTTGACCACTCAACTGCTGGAAATTGGTATTCCGGTAGTGGTAGCTCTTAATATGATGGATATGGTGGCAAAAAACAAGGATATTCTTAACTCGGATGTTCTGTCGGCTCAGTTGGGTTGTCCTGTTGTTGAGGTGTCTGCTGTTAAGGGTATAGGTGCGGTTGAAGCGGCAAAGCTTGCGCTGGCTCAGGCAAAAATGGAGTCCCCGACTCCTATAAAATTTATCAAAACGGTTGAATATGCTCTAAGTCAGATTAATACACTAATTAAAAAGAATAGTAAAACAAAAAATTCAGCACGGTATTATGCAATAAAGATGTTTGAGCGGGACAAAAAGGTTGTGTCGTTTTTTTCGTTTTCCTCGGCTGTTATGGATAAGATTGAGCATATTATCAAGATTTGTGAAGCTGAGCTTGACGATGACAGTGAAAGTATACTTACTAATCAAAGGTACGAATGTATTACCGAAATAGCACGCATAAGTTTAAAAAAAGGCAATCGTGAAGTAACGATGTCTGATAGGATTGACAGTATAGCGACCAACAGGTGGCTTGCTTTGCCGATATTTGTGTTAATTATGTTTGCCGTATATTATGTTTCGATAGGTTCGCTGGGTGGATTTATTACCGAGTGGACATCCAACACATTGTTTGGCACTTGGATTGCGGGCGGTGTTTCAGGTTTTCTTGAAACCTTTGGGGTAGCCGCATGGCTGCAAAGCCTGATTCTTGATGGAATAATTGGCGGTGTTGGCGCTGTTCTTGGATTTGTGCCCCAGATGATGATTCTTTTCTTCTTTTTGTCTGTCCTTGAGGACTGTGGGTATATGGCACGGGTTGCTTTTATTATGGACAGAATATTTAAAATTTTCGGTCTTTCCGGAAAATCGTTTATTCCGCTGCTAATATCAACGGGGTGCCTTGTTGCTGTGATTCTGATGACCATCGAGCCTGG
>DHNF01000033.1:15694-20008 GCA_002409375.1 Ruminococcaceae bacterium UBA5423 | reverse complement strand
CCGATACAATCTTCTTCAGGCGACCAGCGCGGATTTCCGGCAATACAGGCAACCTGCCCGTATGTACACACTTTTCCCGGCGGTATGCGCGACACCACATCATAAATTAAACTATAGACATTCATCATTATCACAGCTTTTCCAATAAAAGAGCGGCAATCTGCCTTGAACAAATTAGCAATTCATCATTGTTGTCAACATTTACTGCCACGGTTATGGATATCATATATTCACCGTTATACACAACAAGCTGTTTAGCATCGTTACTCCAAATCGCTGCTTGTCCAAGGTTTGGAGTGTCAACAGCGTCCTCATACAATGATATTGTAGAATCATAAATTTCCCTTTCACAATCCATCATGCCAACTTCACAATATGACAGCATGTCCCCCGACAAATAGCGAACCGTCGTACCCTCGTCAGCTACCACTGTATTCTCTACCGAAAAGCCCAAAGCATCGTCAATCTGCTGCGGTGTAAGTATATCATCAATCTTAATATCCAAAAGCGGCGGTGCTGTCTCGGCGGTACTTGTGCCGTCGTTGACCGACACTATGTTTTCTGTCTTGTTGCACCCAAACACAAAAAATAAAAATATGAATAATAAAATGAATAAAGCATGTTTTTTATACACAGCTTACACCTCCGTTGTTTTCCAAATAATTAAGCTTTCCGACAACCTGTCCGTCCCTTATAAAAATGCGCGGCACACGCTTGCCGATTAGGCAAACAGTCTCATAGTTTATTGTGCCGGACAAACGAGCAAATTCTTCAACGGGAATAAAGTCCCCGTCACGCCCAAAAACAGTAACCACAGCGCCCTCTTTGGCATCATCTATCTCGGATATGTTTAGCATGCATTGATCCATGCATACCCGGCCGACAACAGGTGCACGACGACCACAAATTAGCATATTGGCACGATTGGACATGGCGCGGGAAAATCCGTCCGCATACCCAATCGGCAAAGTGGCAAGTTTGGCAGGCTCTTTTGTTTTGTATGTGCGCCCATAACTGACCGGCGTACCGTCGGGCACTGTTTTTATCATTGATACAACGGTTTTAAGCTCCATAGCAGGTTGTAATGGCAACAGACCATCTAAACATGGCGCAGGAATCAATCCGTACAAAATCAATCCCGGGCGCACCATATCAAGATGCATATCGGCAAACCTAAGCGTTGCCGCGCTGTTGCAGCAATGACGCAGTGCAAAATGTACCCCGCACGACTTAAGGCCATCAATCACCTTTAAAAACATATTAAATTGATTTTTTGTAAACTCATCGTCTTTTGTCTCGTCAGCCACTGCAAAATGAGTAAATATTCCCTCATGCTCTAAGCCGGGCAGCATGCATACCGCTTTAATCTCACGGATTATAGTGCCATAATCATTAGCGCTTTGACAAAAAAATCCGATACGCGTCATGCCTGTGTCCAGCTTAATATGTATCTTTAGAGTAACTCCGGCACTCACTGCAGCTTGGCTCAGTTTTTTTGCATAATCGTAATTAAATACAGTTTGAATAATACGATAAGAGGCAAGTCGCTGCACCTCGCTTGGAGGTGTAAAGTTAAGAATAAGAATATTTTCGTCAATACCGTCTTGGCGCAGTTGTAAAGCCTCGTCAAGATTAGAAACGCCAAACCATGACGCCCCGGCGTCGCGCAGCGCGCGCGAAACAAAGCCGGCCCCATGACCGTAAGCATCTGCCTTGACAATTGCCATCACGCGGCAATCCGGTGACAGTGACGCTGCAATTTGGCGGTAATTGCTGCAAACGGCGTCAAGATTAATCTGTGCCCAGGTGCGCTTTAAAAAATCCACCATGTTCGTCTTCCTTTTTGGTTATTACATTTTTAATTATAACTCATATTTGACCGGATTCAACCTAAAAGATATATTATCAACAAATACTAAGAAATTTTCATTTCATTTTCCACTTTTTCTTATTGCAGTTTTATGATAATATATAGTATATACTAGTATTATATCACAAATGTGCAAAAGGCACGGAAAGGCATGGTAATTGCATATGCCAAAAGTTATCAGGATTTTTGTGGAAAAGCGTGACGGTTTTAATGTTGAAGCTCGGCAAATGCTAACTGATTTGCGCGACAATCTCGGACTTAACTCATTAAAATCATTGCGACTATTAAATCGATATGACATAGAAGGTCTGTCGGACGAGCAGTTTAAGCGTGCTGTTGACACGGTGTTTTCCGAGCCCAATGTCGACGATGTGTATATTGAGAGCTTTAATCCGGGCGATGGATGGCGCATATTCGCAATGGAATATTTGCCGGGTCAGTACGACCAGCGCGCAGATTCTGCCGCACAGTGCATACAGCTTTTGACACACGGCGAGCGCCCTCGAGTCGCAACGGCACGGGTAGTGTGTTTGCATGGCAATATCAACGACAAAGACTTCGAGGCAATAAAATCTTATCTTGTCAACCCGCTCGACTCACGAATTGCCTCAATGGACAAGCCTGATACATTAAATGTGACATATGAAAACCCGGGTAATGTGCAGCGTGTAGAGAACTTTATTGAAATGACTGCAAGCGAACTCGAAGATTTTTGGAATTCAATGGGGTTTGCCATGTCCCTTGCTGATTTGGAGTTTTGCCAAAAATATTTTAAATATCAGGAAAAACGAAACCCATCTGTTACTGAATTAAGAGTTATTGACACATACTGGTCTGACCACTGCCGCCACACCACATTTTTGACAAAACTAAGCTCCATCGAAGTGGCCGAGGGAGAGCTTTCTTCTGTGCTGCAATCTGCACTCGATGCCTATTATAATGCGCGGGGGCAGGTTTATAAGGAAAATTTAAACAAAAAAAATGTTACATTGATGGACATGGCGACAATGGGCATGCGGCTTTTGAAAGAGCAAGGATTGATACCCGATTTGGATCAATCCTTTGAGATAAATGCCTGCTCGATAAAGGTGCCTGTTGAGGTAGACGGCAAAACGGAAGAATGGCTTGTGCAGTTTAAAAACGAAACGCATAACCACCCCACCGAAATAGAGCCTTTTGGCGGTGCGGCGACATGTTTGGGCGGTGCAATCCGAGACCCGCTTTCGGGACGGGCATATGTGTATCAGGCAATGCGGGTCACGGGCAGCGGCGATCCGCGCGTCTCGCTTGACGATACTTTGCCGGGCAAGCTGCCGACACGAAAAATAACGACAGGTGCTGCAGCCGGCTATTCGTCATACGGCAATCAAATTGGATTGGCAACAGGGCATGTTGCCGAAATATATGATCCCGGCTATGTAGCCAAGCGAATGGAGATTGGAGCGGTAATCGGTGCGTCTCCTGCACAAAATGTTATTCGTGAGGTGCCTCTTGACGGCGATGTGATTGTACTTCTTGGCGGAAGAACCGGTCGTGACGGCTGCGGTGGCGCAACCGGATCTTCTAAAGCACACACAATAGAATCAATTGACACCTGCGGCGCCGAGGTTCAAAAGGGCAATCCGCCAACCGAACGAAGTATCCAGCGCCTGTTTCGAAATGGAACAGTGTCACGCATGATACGGCGCTGCAATGATTTCGGCGCAGGCGGCGTTTGTGTTGCAATCGGAGAACTGGCAGACGGGTTAGATATTAATCTTGATAAAGTGCCCAAAAAATATGAGGGACTTGACGGCACCGAGCTTGCAATATCCGAATCACAGGAACGCATGGCCGTTGTTCTAAGGCCAAATGATGTGGATACATTTATTGCCGCCGCAGACAGAGAAAACCTTGAAGCAACTGTTGTTGCGACTGTTACAGAAGAGAATAGGTTGCGCATGACTTGGCGCGGCGATGTAATTGTTGATATATCACGGGATTTTCTTAATACAAACGGAGTAACGCAGAGTGCCAACGTTCGTATTATTCCTCCAAACGCTCAAACTGATTACACAATGGCAGTTCCTGCGGGATTAGCTGTAATTCCCATCGCACAAGCGTTTAGGGAAAACTTAAGTCGGCTTGAAGTTGCTTGCCAAAAGGGTCTTGTCGAACGCTTTGACTCAAGCATAGGGGCGGCAACGGTTAATATGCCCTTTGCCGGCAAATACCAGCTTACACCCGAAGAAGGCATGGCAGCCAAAATACCGGTAATGTCTGGCGATACCGACACGGCAACTGCAATGACCTTTGGGTTTATGCCCGGAATATCCCGATGGAGTCCTTTTCACGGTGCTGCCTATGCGGTTACAATATCGCTTGCCAAGCTGGCAGCAATGGGCGTTGACGCATTGAAGGCTCGACTTACTTTTCAGGAATATTTTGAACGGCTGCGCGATGTC
>DHNF01000033.1:5516-15571 GCA_002409375.1 Ruminococcaceae bacterium UBA5423 | reverse complement strand
AACGGCTGCGCGATGTCCCTGAACGCTGGGGCAAGCCTGCCGCCGCACTCTTAGGAGCATTTATTGCTCAAAAAGAATTTGGCGTTCCATCAATCGGCGGTAAGGATTCCATGTCGGGCAGCTTTAACGACATGGATGTACCTCCCACCCTTGTCAGCTTTGCAGTGGGAATTACTAAAGCTTCGCAGGTTGGCACTGCGGCTTTTCAAAGGCCGGGTTCCCTTGTTGCATTTATACCGTTGCCTGTAAATAATCAAACTCATATGCCCGATTGGCAGCGCACAAAAGAGCTGTTTTGCACTATATCATCGCTTGTGCAAAAGGGTGATATAAGCTCGACAAGTGTTGTGGTTGAGGGAGGCGCAGCAGCCGCAGTATCGCGCATGTGTTTTGGCAATAAAATTGGTTTTGCATTTCACGGCAAACTTGATCGTGTCAAAATGTTTGCACCGCTTGCAGGTTCCTTTGTCGTTGAATTAAAAGAGGGTGACGGCTGTTTAAAAGGACTTGATTACACAATCATCGGTTCAACAATCGAGGAAAAGGCGGTTATTATTGATAATCAAGAGCTGCCCCTTGATGATTTGATTAAACAATGGATAAAGCCTCTTAGCAATATATTCCCTATCGAGCCAAATAAAAAACCGGCTATAACTAATGTGCCATTATATAATAAACGCGAAAATGTGTCACCCTCCATCCGCACGGCAAAACCGCGTGTATTTATACCCGTTTTTCCCGGCACTAACTGCGAGTACGATACAGCACGCGCGTTTGAACGCGCCGGTGCAATCCCGGATATTCTTGTAGTCAAAAACCTTACGGCTACCGCGATTGGGCAAACTGTTGAATGTATGGAAAGGGCGATTCGCAGCTCTCAAATTATCATGATACCCGGAGGATTTTCGGGCGGCGATGAGCCTGACGGTTCAGGAAAATTTATTGCCACAACATTTAGAAATCCCCGCATAGCTGATGCAATTTCCGAATTGCTGGAAAAAAGGGACGGACTAATACTGGGAATCTGCAACGGTTTCCAAGCGCTTATTAAGCTTGGACTTGTCCCCTACGGTCGTATAATAAAACTGAACGAGCATGATCCAACATTAACCTTCAACACCTTGGGCCGACATGTCAGCCGTATGGTATACACGCGCGTTACATCGGTTAAGTCGCCCTGGCTGTCATTATGCAATGTAGGAGATATACATTGTATGCCGGTGTCTCACGGCGAAGGGCGCTTTTATGCAACCGAAAACCTGCTGTACAAGCTCGCGTCAAACGGGCAGATAGCAACTCAATATGTCTCACCTGACGGCAAGCCGTCAGCAGATATAGAATGGAATCCAAACGGATCACTTTGTGCAGTCGAAGGCATTACATCACCAGATGGTCGCGTTTTCGGCAAAATGGGTCACAGCGAGCGACAAGGCGAAAACCTTTATAAAAATGTACCGGGCAACAAAAATCAGATGATATTTGAAAGCGGAGTCAACTATTTTAAATAGTTTTATTTTTGAAAAATTTATGAATTGTATTCCTCCTTAAAACCCCCAATAATAATGTAGTAATATTATTATTGGGGGTTTTAAATTATGAGAATTAAAGTTGTCACGCTGCTTGCAGCGGTTTTTTGTGTTTTATTGACAGGCTGTAAAATAGCGTCTGCTAATACAGAGTCTTATCCGCAATCAAAGCGTTATAACGCTGCGTCTGCTAACGAATACAGAGATTTTAATAAGGATAATTTGTATGTAATATATACAGTAAGCAATACAGATTATAATGCGACAAAAAATGCCGCATATCTTTATATATCTGCCGATAAAAAGCTTAAAGAAAAACTCGGCATTATTTCTGATGCCGTGTCAAATATGTTTTTTGAAAACTTGCCAATTGAGGTTGTGGATATTGAGAATAAAGACGGCAAAAAAATTGCTGTAATAAATCTTTTGGAAAACGAAAATAACCGGGGACAAAAAGATTACTCAGTACACAAACGCCCCTCGTGGGCACTGAATTTTTTTCAGGGCTCATCCGGGGGCGGCCAAACAAGTACTATTCTTATTGAAAATTTTTTGCAAAGACAAAATAAAAACCAGTGGGTAGACGGCATAAGGTTTTTATACAACGGCAACCCCATCACAGGCTTTGACCATATTCCTTTGCTCGAAAATACTGTATACAGATAATTTATTTGCCGATATTAACTGTCACCTACCGCAAAGGTAAGCTCTGCACGGGCGGCAATATCACCATTCACTCTTGCAACTGCCGTGCCGATGCCGACCGGTCCGCGAATCCGTTTCATTTCGACTTCCATTTCTAAAACATCACCCGGTATAACCTTGCGTTTAAATCGAGCGTCCTTTATACCGCCAAAGTATGCGATTTTTCCTTTGTTTTGTTCAAGCGTCAGCACGGCTATCGCTCCCACCTGTGCAAGCGCCTCTATAATCAGCACACCCGGCATAACGTGCTGCTGCGGAAAATGACCGCAAAAGTGCATTTCATTGGCAGAAATGCACTTTATACCTTTTGCCCATTTACCCGGCTCAAAATCCGTGATTTTATCCACAAGCAAAAACGGGTACCGGTGAGGCAATACCTCCATAATCTGGTTACTGTTCAGTTCCACGCTAAAATCTCCCCTTTTAATCAATTGCGTAATATACGAATTTACAAACTGTGTCGCCCGTGCATTTCGCAGTCAACTAAATTAATCAAAATCACGGAACACAAGGGATGCATTGTGTCCTCCGAACCCCAATGAATTTGACATCGCATATTTAATTTTGCACGCTCTGCCCTTGTTCGGAATAATATCAAGGTCACATTCAGGGTCAGCCACAAGATAATTGATTGTTGGCGGCAAAAAGCCGTTTTTAATCGCCATGACAGTTATAACAGCCTCGACTGCCCCGCTCGCTCCAAGCATATGTCCTGTCATTGATTTAGTTGAGCTTATTGCAACGGTATGAGCCGCATCGCCAAACGCAGACTTTATTGCCGCGGTTTCTATCGAATCGTTAAGTGGTGTTGATGTTCCGTGTGTATTGATATATCCTATTTCTTTGGGGTTAGTTTTCGAATCCTCCATAGCGTATTTCATAGCGGCTGCGGCTCCGGCTCCTCCGGGGCAAGGCGCAGTCATATGATATGCATCACACGATGTGCCGTATCCAACTATTTCACCAAGAATGTTTGCTCCCCGAGCGCGTGCGTGCTCATATTCCTCAAGCAACAGCATTCCGGCACCCTCACCCATGACAAAGCCGCTGCGCTGGGCATCAAATGGAATTGACGCCCGATTAGGCTGGTTGCTTTCACACAACGCACGCATTGATGTAAACCCTCCAATACCAAGGGGTGTTATTGCCGCCTCGGCACCTCCGGCAATAACCAGCTCGGCATATCCGTCGCGAATGTGGCGAAAAGCATCTCCAATAGCATTTGTGCCGCCCGCGCACGCTGTAACAACACATGAGCACATTCCCTTTGCACCCAAATCAATTGCAATATGTCCTGCCGCAAGATTGGCGATGTTCATAGGAATGAAAAAGGGCGATATGCGATCAAACCCCTTTTCTATTGCTCTAAAATGTTCCTTTTCTATTGTTGAAAGCCCGCCGATACCCGATGAAATTATCACACTAAAACGCTCTGCATCAATCTCATCATTTGCAAGACCGGCATTCACAAACGCCTCGCGTGCCGCGATTACTGCAAATTGGGAAAAGCGGTCCATGCGCTTTGCAGCGCGTTTGTCCAAGCGACTGTCAATATCAAGGTTTTTTACCTCGGCAGCAATTTTCACTTTCATATCAGACGCATCAAATAGTGTTATGCTATCAATACCACATCTGCCTGTTTTGACTGATGCCCACATTTCGTCTGTGGTGTTGCCGATCGGTGTAACTGCACCCAGTCCGGTTACTACGACCCGCCTTTTCATATTACCCTTCCTTTCGATTACATAATAAATTACATTGCAAGACCGCCGTCAACATGGATTACCTGTCCTGTTATATACCCGGCATCGTCAGACGCTAAAAAAGAAACTAATACGGCAATATCATGGTCTTTGCCCGTGTGTCCCATAGGAATCGTATTTTTAATACTTTCTTTAATATTATCGCTCAACGCTGCCGTCATATCGGTATCTATATACCCGGGTGCTACGGCGTTGACGGTAACGCCGCGCGCGGCAAGCTCTCTTGCAAGTGACTTTGTCATGCCGATAACACCGGCTTTGCTTGCGGCATAATTGGTTTGTCCTGCATTACCCGTCACACCGACAACCGAAGTGATGTTAATAATACGGCCGCTGCGGCGCTTGATCATAATGCGCGCGGCCAATTTCATGCAATTCCATACACCCTTGAGGTTGACACCAATGACACTGTCAAACTCTTGCTCTGTCATGCGGATTATCAGATTGTCACGCGTGATACCGGCATTGTTAACAAGCAGGTCCACGCTGCCAAAATGCTCTTGTGCTGCCGAAAATATTTTTTCGCAGTCATTCATACAGGACACATCACCCTGTACTAACACCACATTTGCACCAAGCCCCTGACACTCGGACTTTGTGCGCTCGGCACTTTGATAATTGCCCGCATAGTTTATTACAAGATTATATCCATCACCGGCAAGTTTAAGGCAAATTGCTCGTCCAATACCACGGCTGCCCCCTGTAATTAAGGCGGTTTTTTTATTGTTCTCCATTTTGTTCCTCCCAACTTTTTATAGCAACTGATACCGCTTTGACAGAGTAGGCGTCCTCGACAGTTAGCACCCGCATGGACGGGCACGTTTTTCGAACAAAACCGCTAAGAACGCGACCTGGTCCGATTTCGATTATAGTAGTGACACCTTGGCTTTCCATATATCGTATACTGTCCTCAAAATATACCGGCGACATAACCTGCCTTGTAAGCAGTTCGGCCACCGTTTGCCCCGGCTGCAAAGTGCACGCAGTTGCATTAAAAACCACCGGTATACGCGGTTCATTAAATTTAACGCTTTCAAACCGCATTGCTAACTTTTTAGCTGCCGGTTCCATCAACTTTGTATGAAAAGGACCACTTACATTAAGCTTTACAACGCGTTTTGCTCCGAGTGCCTGTGCCTCTTTTGACGCCTCATCAACAGCTTTAGATTGTCCTCCGATTACGAGCTGACCGGGACAGTTATAGTTTGCAATTTGTACAATACCAAAACTGCTGCCCTTATCACATGCTTTTTGCAGTTTTTCGCGGTCAAGACCTAAAACTGCAGTCAGTTTGCTGTCCATACCCTCAACTGCCTGCTCCATCGCCTGCCCGCGAAAACGCGTGAGCGACAAAGTAGAATTGGCGTCTAATACACCTGCCGCAAAAAGCGCCGAATACTCTCCAAGGCTCAATCCCGCAACCATATCCGGCACAATACCAAGTTGTGCCAGCACACGAGTTGCCGCAACCGCAACAGCCACCATGCACGGCTGTGTATACGCCGTTTGCTTCAACTTTTCGTCAGGACCAAAAAAACACAAATTCTTAATGTCAAAATCAATATCCGAATTGTCAAAGACAGATTTGGCTACTTCAAAGTTTTCGTACAGTGATTTGCCCATACCAACATACTGACTGCCCTGTCCCGCATATAAAAATCCGATTTTCATGTTGTTCAAACCCTTATAACTT
The DNA here is from genome assembly GCA_002409375.1 of Ruminococcaceae bacterium UBA5423. GTDB lineage: Bacteria > Bacillota > Clostridia > Oscillospirales > Acutalibacteraceae > Avimonas. Next base: position 9,884 of record DHNF01000033.1, on the reverse strand, counting down.
TGCATTATTCCCACGGCTTATCAACCGAAAGTTTATCATATACATTAGAGCATCCTTTAAATAAATCCTCAATGATTTCGGCAACAGGGCGGATACGACTCAACATGCCTGCAACCTGACCTGCCATAAGAGAGCCGGTATCCACATCGCCGTCAAAAACCGCACGGCGCAGTGAACCCAATGTAAATTGTTCCAGCTCCATTTTGTCCGCTCCCTGCTTTTCCCGCTTTACATATTGACGCGCCATTTTGTTTTTGAGTATGCGCACCGGAACACCGGCAATGCGTCCTGTAACCGTTGTATCGGTGTCGCGAGCCTTAAGCACCGCCTGCTTATAGTTTTCGTGAATAGGACATTCCTCTGACACTAACAGACATGTGCCAACCTGCACACCGCCGGCACCCAGTGCAAACGCAGCAAGCACCTGCCGTCCGTCGGCAATTCCGCCTGCGGCAACAACAGGTATCGAAACCGCATCAGCTACTTGCGGCAACAACGCCATCGTCGTCAGTTCACCGACATGGCCGCCCGCTTCTGTCCCCTCAACGATCAGAGCATCTGCGCCTGCACGCTCAAGCCTTACGGCAAGCGCAACCGACGGCACAACAGGCAGCACCTTTATTCCCGCACTTTTCCATCGGGGAATATACCCTGCAGGGTTACCCGCACCGGTTGTTACCACGGGTATCTTTTCGTCTATTACAAGGCGTGCCATCTTTTCGGCCTCAGGGTTCATAAGCATAATATTTACCCCAAACGGCTTATCGGTAAGACTGCGGCACTCGTCAATACTTCTTTTGAGCAGGGCTGTATCCATACCTCCGGCCGCTATTAGTCCTAAACCGCCTGCATTAGAAACTGCAGCTGCAAACCGGCCGGTGCCAATATTGGCCATGCCGCCCTGAATAAGCGGATATTTTGTATTAAGGAGTTTTATAATATTGTTCATATGCTTTTTAGCCCCATCTTTAAAATAAAATTATGCTTCATTTTTGCACTAACCTCACTTTGCCGAACAATCTCCAATGCTTCGGTATTTTTTGTATCGCAGTTCGACAAGCGTGCGTGCATTTTGCCTGCTCAGTACCGCCAACTCATTATGCAAGGCACTTTTTATACGCACATAAATCGAGCGTGATTTTTCGTCAAGACCGCCTACAGGCTCTCCAAACAGCCTATCTACAATGCCGCGTTCATATAAATCATATGCAGTCAATTTCATAAGTTCAGCGGCTTCGCGCGCACGGGATGCATCTTTCCATAAAATAGACGCAAAGCCCTCGGGCGATAATATTGAGTACACTGCATTTTCAAGCATCCATATTCTGTCTGCAACCGACAGCGCCAGTGCTCCCCCGCTGCCGCCTTCGCCTATGACAATCGCTATTATAGGAACTTTCAGCGACCCCATCTCCATTAAATTGCGGGCAATGGCCTCGCCCTGTCCGTGCATTTCAGACTCAAGCCCCGGATATGCCCCCGGTGTATCTATGAAAGTAATTATTGGCCGTTTAAATTTTTCGGCTTGCTTCATTAGTCGCAATGCTTTGCGATAGCCCTCGGGATTTGGCATGCCAAAATTAAATTTAAGGTTTTCATTTATCGACTTACCCTTGCAGTGACCGATAATTGTCACAGGAATTTCATCAAGCTTTGCAATTCCCCCGAGAATTGCCGGATCATCGCGCATTAGCCTGTCACCGTGCAGCTCCATAAAATCGGTAAATATGCGGTCGATATAATCACGCACACATGGTCGTGCGCTTTTTCTTGCCAAATAAACGCGGTCAAAGCTGCTAATATTTCCATACGCTTCGGACAACAGGAGCTTTTTTTCTTTTTTCAGCTCATTTAACCTGTCCTCATCTTCAGTATGAGAAATTTGTTTATCTAATTCCCGTATTCGCTCTTCAGTCTGCTGTAAAGACACCTAACCACCTCCCCTTGTGCGTGCCGCCGGGGCATGGAGCTTAAGCAGCGTTCCAAGCGTACCGCGCAGCTCACTGCGTTTTAGTATTTTATCAATAAACCCGTGTTCCAGCAGAAATTCTGCGCGCTGAAATCCTTCGGGTAGTTTTTGTCTGATGGTTTGCTCAATCACACGCGGCCCGGCAAACCCTATAAGCGCTCGCGGCTCTGATAAAATTATATCGCCAAGAGAAGCAAAACTGGCAGTGACTCCTCCGGTCGTAGGATGGGTAAGACAAGAAATATACAAAAGGCCTGCTTTGTGGTGGCGTGACAATGCGTTGCTTGTTTTAGCCATCTGCATCAGTGATACTATACCCTCCTGCATACGCGCACCGCCTGATGCAGTAAAAATCACAATAGGCAGGCGCTTTTTTGTCGCATATTCAACGGCACGGGTCACCTTTTCACCGACAACGCTGCCCATACTACCCATCAAAAATCGACTGTCCATTACGGCAATAACTGTTTTTTGTCCTTCAATTGTGCAAACGCCGGTTAAAACAGCGTCATTTAGCCCTGTTGCAGCTTGCAATGAAGACAACTTTTCGGAATAGCCCGGAAAATCAAGGCATTCGGTTGTTTGCAGCCTGCCGTTTAACTCGTGAAAACTGCCCTTGTCAACAACAAGCTTTATACGTCCCTGTGCTGTCAGTTTCATATGATAATCGCATTCCGGACACACATAAAGACCGGCCGCAATCTGATCTGACAAAAAATCCTGCTTACAATCCGGGCAGCGAGTATAAATACCCTTTGGCACACAGACAGGACTTTTTTGAGCCCTTTGACGCGCAGGCTTAACCCGTGTAAGCATCTGACGCCGCTGTTTAAACAAGGATATCAATTAAGCCATTCCTTTCATAAATTATACCAACATTAACTCTTCAAGGTTATTCTCCAAAAACCCTGTATCATAGCACCCTTTTATATAATCCTTATGATGCAAAATCATATATTGTAAATCCGCATTTGTTTCAATGCCCTCAACCAAAAATTCTTCAAGCACCCGTCGCATTCGCCGAATCGCCTCGGCACGGTTCTTGCCGTGAACAATCAGCTTTGCTATCATGTTGTCATAATGGGGTGATATCTGACAGCCAACATAAAGTGCAGTATCCACCCTCACGCCCGGTCCGCCCGGTATATGCAAATTTTTAACGACGCCCGGACACGGCTTAAAGCTGTCACGCGGGTTTTCCGCGTTGATACGGCATTCTATCGATACTCCGCTTAATTTGATATCCTTTTGCTTAACAGACAGGGGCATGTTCGCCGCAATACGGATTTGTTCGCGTATTATATCGATACCTGTCACCATTTCAGTTACGGGATGTTCAACCTGTACACGGGTATTCATTTCAATAAAATAATAATTGCCGTCTTTATCAACAACAAACTCCACGGTACCCGCATTTTGGTATCCAACACTTTTGGCGGCTTTAACCGCATCGGCTCCCATTGTCTCTCGCAGTGTCTCATTTAATGCGCGTGAAGGCGATTCCTCTATCATTTTTTGGTTTCGTCGCTGTATCGAGCAGTCACGCTCACCAAGATGAACAATGTTCCCGTGCAAATCAGCAAGAATTTGAAATTCTATATGACGCGGCTGCAATATAAGCTTTTCGACATACACCTCGTCATCGCCAAAGCACGCCTTTGCCTCAGCTTTGGCAGTAGCAAACATTTCTTTAAATTCATCGGGAGTCATCGCTTTACGCATACCGCGCCCACCGCCGCCGGCACTCGCCTTTATAAGCACGGGATAACCTATTTCATCGGCAATTTCAAGTCCCTGCTCTAAAGATTCAACTCCTCCGTTTGACCCCGGCACAACGGGAACACCGCACACTTGCATTTGGCTGCGTGCCTGAGATTTATTGCCCATCATTCTGATAATGTCGCCGCTCGGCCCGATAAACTTCAAGCCACAGCGAGTTACCAAGTCTGAAAATGATGCATTTTCACTTAAAAATCCAAAACCGGGATGTACTGCATCACAGCCGGTTATCATTGCAGCAGATAGAATGTTTTTTGTATTAAGGTAACTTTCTTGTGCCTTGGATGGACCGACGCAAACAGCTTCATCTGCAATTTGAGTATGCAGCGCATATCTGTCGGCATTTGAATATATTGCCACAGTTTCGATGCCCATTTCCTTACAGGCGCGTATTATGCGAACCGCTATTTCACCTCGGTTAGCAACCAAAATTTTGCTTAACATTAAAGTCACCTTTTTCTAATCCTGCAAAATAAACATTAACGGCTGTTCAAACTCAACCGCAGACTCCGGCACTGCAAGAATCCGCGTAACAGTACCCGAAACCGGCGCCGGTATTTCATTCATCATTTTCATAGCCTCGACAATGCACAATGTCTGTCCTTTTTCAACACGCTGAC
>DHNF01000033.1:4828-5387 GCA_002409375.1 Ruminococcaceae bacterium UBA5423 | reverse complement strand
TGTCCTTTTTCAACACGCTGACCGACCTTTACATATGGTTCTGCACCGGGTGATGGCGTTGCATAAAACACCCCGACTACCGGAGAGCAAACAGCAACTTCACCGGGCTTTTTCACCGTTTCATCTTCAATGCCGCCGGTTTTTGCAGACAAGCTTTCATCTACCGATGTCCGACAATCCAGCATTTGTCCAGGCAGCAGTTTTTCCAACGAAATTTTAAAATCGTCACACTCCAGGCTTAATTTGCCTATGGACAAATTCGAAAAGTCCTGCATCAGTTGCCGTATTTCAGCAATATCCATAGATTCGTCCGTTCTCCTTTACTTTGATAATCAAATTATTATGGTTAAAAATACCGCCGTTAACAGCACGGCGAACTATCAATTATTTTGTCTTATCATCAATGTATGCAACAAGGTCGCCTACGGTTTTTATTTTTGTTGCAGCATCCTCAGGAAATGTTACGTTAAACTCATCTTCAATGGACATAATCAGGTCAACGGCGTCAATCGAATCAGCTCCAAGATCGTCTGACAAATCAGCATTAAGCGTAATGTCA
>DHNF01000033.1:4310-4655 GCA_002409375.1 Ruminococcaceae bacterium UBA5423 | reverse complement strand
AATGTCACCCTCATCACATTTAAGACAATCGAGCACTATTTCCTTCACTCTATCAAAAGTCATTTTAACCTCTCCTTTGCTTCTAATTAAAAAACATTATAAATGATTTGATTGACAAAGTAAATAGTTTGTCAATCAAATTTTTTTATATTCAATATTTACTAATATTATTTCCTCTAAATTTTAGGGTGTGAGGAATATATATTTACAGTTATCATTATAGGAAAATCTTCATGCCTAAAACAATGCGGAGTGCCGGGGACGGCACTCCCTACATGATTCTGTATGTGGTCCCAAACGCAACGCTTTGTTTTCCTCCTCCAGCGTTGCATAACGAGTTTTATC
>DHNF01000033.1:1886-4204 GCA_002409375.1 Ruminococcaceae bacterium UBA5423 | reverse complement strand
AGCGTTGCATAACGAGTTTTATCGCCTTCGGCAGTATACTTCTTTTGTCAACGATATTTAAACATACTCCCTGCAGTCTGCTTTATAAAGTCCTAATATAACCTTAAACAAATCACCATCAATAAATATTTTCATTGTGCCGCCCTGCAGTTCCATAAGACTTTTTGAAATAGAAAGCCCCAATCCGCTACCCTCGGTATAGCGCGATTTGTCGCCTCTAACAAATCGTTCCATCAATTCATCCGGGTCAATATTAAGCGCGTCCCGTGATATGTTTTTTATCGAAAGCAAAACATCCTTACTACCTTCGCCTCCAGTGTTGACATCGACATATACTCTTGTTTTGTCCAAAGCATATTTAGCAGCGTTGCCAAAAATATTGTCAAGCACCCTCCACATATGCCTGCCGTCGGCAACAACACATATCGGCGTTTTTGGCAATGTGCAAACCAGCGAAATACCGCGCTGTTCAAGCCGAGTTTCAAATTCTGCCACTGCCTGCTTTATCAGCTCACTAAGGTTTATAACCTCCATATTAACTGATACATTACCTGTTGTTATTTTAGAAGCTTCGACGAGATCGGTCATGAGATGCGCTAAACGACGCGATTTTGCTTCGAGCACATTAATATATTTCTGTGCCTTTTTATCTTCGATATCTATTGTTTTAAGCAAATCGACATAGCTAATAATTGAAGTCAGCGGAGTTTTTATATCGTGTGATACATTTGCAATCAGCTCTGTTTTCATATGTTCACTTTTGGTCGCGCTCTCAACGGCAAGATTCATTGCACTTCCTGTACTGTTTATGTTTTTCGCAATTTTGCTAAAGAACGGCACCGACTCAGGCTTAATAAGCTGACCGAACTGTCCTGCGGCCATGCGTTCTGTCGCTTTTTGTACTTCATCAAATTGAATTGCTATTATACATATCGTTATCAAAAGTGCAATATTGCTAAAGACGCAAAAAACCGCGGCAATATAAATCCCGTTGATTGCTGCAATTATTAAAATCAATTGCGCTAAAATATATGCTGCTAATATACCGATAACTCTCAACATAAGCGGAAAGTGATGAAAAACCCTGCGCAGCACACTGATTGTAAAATAAAGAAAAGAGGTTTTGAAAAACATGCCTGCTTTTATTCTGCGCACAAAGGATAAAAATACTATAAGGCTGTATATTATCACAGCTCCTATGACGAAAACACCCTCGCCAAGCGAGTTGTTAAATGTGTAGAAAAGTGCGGCAACCAGCAGTCCACCTACTAATAAGACCTCTACCCATATACGATCAAATTGGTTTGTGAATACTTTAACGTGCCCGGCTTTATGCCCTGCCGCCGCTACAAGAAAACCAAACAATACAACTGTCATCAGCACACAAATGCCGAGGGCAGCTATCGAGGGCAAAAACCAGTGCTTTGCGATTTTAAATGCATTCATGCCCCTTGAATACTTATCGGTTGTCAAATGATTTTCACGCATACCAATAATGATATATTGCCCTCCCCTTTGCTCTTGAACGCTCCTGTTATTGCAAAGTTCCTTAACTTGTGATACAGCATCTTGTGTATCCTTGAGGTTGGACAAAATCACTTTGCCATGAGTATCAAGCAATGCCCACGCAATATTGGTGCCTGCGGGCGGAAAAAGCCGTTCTGTATCGTATTCAAGCTTTAGCAGTTCTTCTTCTGAAAGCTTTTCGGTCTTTTCCTTTTCAGTTAGTTCATAGTACCGCAGTATCGAATCGATATCATAAATTATTTGATTTTCATAGTGTGATGTGTGCTGATAATCATCGTGATAGGCCTGGGTTTCAAAACACATATACTCAAGCAATACTGCAAAAAATATGCTCCCTCCAAGAAAAATCAGCATAAAAATACAAGCCATCAATTTAGCGAATAAACTCGTTTTAAGCTTCACTTTAGTCGCCCCCCTAAAACCTGAAGTGTCAGCCGTCAATTTTCTCCATTTTATAACCGTGTCCCCATATAACCTTTATATATCGTGGTTCTTTTGGATTTATTTCAATTTTTTCGCGTATGTGGCGTATATGAACCGCCACAATATTGTCTGCGCCGTACGACGGCTCGTTCCATACATTTTCATAAATTTGTGCGCTTGAAAAAACAATACCGCGATTTCCCATCAAAAACCGCACAATTTTATATTCAACCGGGGTCAATGACACTTCCTGTCCATCAACACGCACAGTTTTTGCTCCGTCATCGAGTTCAAGCCCCCCATTGACTAAAACTGTCCGGTCGGGACTGCCTTTTCTGGTACCAAAACTGTTATACCGCCTAAGCTGT
>DHNF01000033.1:393-1724 GCA_002409375.1 Ruminococcaceae bacterium UBA5423 | reverse complement strand
CTTGCAACAAGCTCCAATGGATTAAACGGTTTTGTTATATAATCGTCGGCACCGATATTTAGTCCGAGTATTTTATCGTTGTCCTCACTGCGAGCCGACAGCATAATAATAGGTATGTTGCGCGATTCGCGTATTTTCATCGTTGCGCGCACACCGTCAAGACGCGGCATCATTATATCCATTAAAATGAGCTGAATGTCCTCGTTTTTTTGCAATGCCTCAAGAGCCTCATATCCGTCATATGCCTGTATTACGCGATATCCTTCGGCCGACAGATAAATATCCACGGCTGCCGCAATCTCGCGGTCATCATCACATACAAGAACAGTTTGTCCCATTAAAGCTCATCCTCTCTTTATACTCAGCATTATTATAGCACAAAACCTGAAAACAAGGCGATATCAAACCTTAAGGTTAAATTAATATTGTATTTATTATTGTAAAAACTTTCATAACCGCTTATACTGTGAAAAGGACTATAATTTTCATATACAGGAGTGCAAACTATGAAAACATTTGTTGAAAAGTTGCCAAACAGTAACGCGACACTAACAGCATACCTGCATGATTCATCGCCCGAGCTTTCGAATGCAAATATCCGCCCATGTGTTATCGTTTTTCCGGGAGGTGGATACGGTACTCTGTCCGACCGTGAGGGTGAACCGATTGCAGCTGCATTTTTGGCACATGGCTATCATGCATTTGTGCTGCGGTACTCGGTTGGCAAAAGCATGTGTTTTTCTGACGCACTTAATGATGCGCAAAATGCACTGCATCGTGTTCGCTCAAACGCCCGGCAATGGAACCTTAATCCTGAACTTATTGCCGTATGCGGTTTTTCGGCAGGCGGTCATCTCGCCGCATCACTCGGTGTTATGGGAGCTGAAAGACCAAACGCCATGATTCTTGCTTATCCATGTATACTCAGCAGCATGAGCCGCATTCTCTCTTTTCCTGTTCCGACCTGTGACGATAAAGTGGATTCGTCAACACCGCCCGCCTTTTTATTTCACACAGCAAACGACTCTGCTGTGCCTGTCGAAAATTCACTTCGCATGGCCGATGCACTCGACCGCAATAAAATACCCTTTGAGCTACATATATTTCCTAATGGTCCCCATGGATTAGCTTTAGCAAATGAACTAACGTCAAATGGATCTAAGGCCATGTGCAACCAGCCTGCCGCACAATGGATGCCGCTTTGCTTAACTTGGCTTAAAAATTTATTTGTGAACTTTTATACTGATTCTCATTAAAAACATAGAATACTTCCCGGACTTTTTCCGTTTAGCTACGTTGTCGTCGGTCGGCAGGCGACAGCCTTCCTCCCT
>DHNF01000033.1:0-256 GCA_002409375.1 Ruminococcaceae bacterium UBA5423 | reverse complement strand
AGCTATTTCTATATTTTTAACAAAAAACAGTATTAATTGATATAATTTGGGGCTGCCAGCTCGTATGAGCGGCAGCCCCAAAAAAATTTAAAATGTATGTGAGGACAATGTATAGTCAAATTGTGCTATCGCCTTGGTTTATCAATATTTTAATATTACAAAAATACCCTTACTCATATCGAGCAGGGTAAAATAATCTTTAATTTATGCTCCAAGAAATTTGGTGATCAACATGCCAGCAAACACAAGAACAAAA
>DHNF01000114.1:455-3134 GCA_002409375.1 Ruminococcaceae bacterium UBA5423 | reverse complement strand
ACATAGTCAGCGTGACCGGGGCAGTCAACGTGCGCATAATGGCGGTTTTCGGTCTCATACTCAACGTGAGACGTGCTAATTGTGATGCCGCGTGCGCGCTCTTCCGGAGCCTTATCAATTTTTGCGTAATCAACAAAGTCAGAAAAGCCCGTGAAGTTTAACACCTTCGTTATAGCAGCGGTAAGTGTGGTTTTACCATGGTCAACGTGACCGATGGTTCCAATGTTTACGTGGGTTTTGTTTCTTTCAAATTTTGCTTTTCCCATGTGGATTTCCTCCTTTTTATAGACACATAATAAATATTATTTGCATTCCTGCAAGAAATCTACGGATTTCATTTTATCAAGTAGCAGCGGGAATTTCAAGCCTTTTCCAAAGAAAATTACAGTCTTTGGGGTTTAGACATTTGTCTCAGTTTCCCGACTGCTTTGATATAATAGTTTCTGCAACGCTTTTGGGCAATTCTGCGTAATGGCTTGGCTCCATACTGTATTGCCCACGTCCCTGTGTGTTTGAGCGCAGCACAGTCGCGTATCCAAACATTTCGGAAAGCGGTACAGTGCAATTAATTTGCTGGGCACCGCTAATTGCTTCCATTCCACTTAATTCGCCGCGGCGCGAGTTGATATCACCGATAACATCGCCCATGTATTCCTCAGGCACTATAACAACAACCTTCATAATCGGTTCGAGCAAAACCGGGTTGGCCTTCTTCATTGCCTCTTTAAACGCAATAGAACCGGCAATTTTAAATGCCATTTCGGAGGAGTCGACCTCGTGATAAGAACCGTCATATAGCGTTACCTTAATATCAACAACGTTATATCCGGCGACAACGCCAGACAACATTGCACCTTGTATACCGTTGTCAACGGCGGGGATGTATTCTTTGGGAATAGCACCGCCCACAATTGCATTAACAAATTCGTATCCTTTGCCGGACTCATTGGGTTCGATACGGATTTTAACATGACCGTATTGGCCACGGCCTCCCGACTGACGAGCATATTTGTGTTCGACATCGGCTTTACCGCGGATAGTTTCCTTGTATGCAACCTGCGGAGTGCCGACATTTGCTTCCACTTTAAATTCGCGCATCAGGCGATCGACAATAATTTCAAGGTGCAGCTCGCCCATACCTGCAATAATTGTCTGGCCGGTTTCTTCATCGGTATAAGCTTTGAAGGTTGGATCTTCTTCGGCGAGCTTCATTAGGGCAATGCCCATCTTTTCCTGACCGGCTTTTGTTCTTGGCTCGATTGCAACGCGAATGACCGGCTCCGGAAATTCCATTGATTCAAGAACAACAGGGTTGTTCTCGTCACACAATGTATCACCGGTAGAGGTGTTTTTAAGTCCGACCGCCGCCGCAATGTCGCCGGCATACACGGCATCAATGTCCTGACGGTGGTTGGAATGCATCTGAAGTATGCGCCCGATGCGTTCTCTCTTGCCTTTGGTTGAATTGTAAATGTTGCTGCCGGTTTTGATAGTACCGGAATATACACGGAAAAAGCATAGCTTCCCAACAAACGGGTCAGTCGCAATTTTAAACGCCAGCGCCGAAAACGGTTCAGAATCGCTTGAATGGCGTTCAACTTCCTCCTGCGAGTCGACAATAACACCCTTTATTGAAGCGACATCAGTAGGTGCGGGCATATAATCAACAATTGCGTCAAGCAACTTTTGAACACCTTTGTTGCGATAGGACGTGCCACACACCACAGGGATCATACGGTTATTGATTGTTGCCCTGCGAATACAAGACTTTATTTCGTCAATAGTCAAAGCCTCGCCCGAAAAATATTTTTCAAGCAGCTCATCATCTTGTTCGGCAACTGCTTCAATCAAAGCCTCATGATATTTTTGTGCAGTATCCGCCATGTCAGCCGGTATTTCCTCACATCTGATATCCTTGCCGACATCATCATAATAAATATATGCCTTCATTTCAACCAAATCAATTATGCCTTTAAAAGTGTCCTCGGCGCCGATTGGAAGCTGAATCGGTACGGCGTTGCATTTAAGACGTTGTTTCATCATGTCTACGACATTAAAAAAATCTGCACCCATGATGTCCATCTTGTTTACATACGCCATGCGCGGAACTTTGTATTGGTCAGCCTGACGCCAGACGGTTTCAGACTGTGGTTCGACACCACCCTTGGCGCAAAAAACCGTAACCGAGCCGTCAAGCACGCGCAGAGAACGCTCTACTTCAACGGTAAAGTCTACGTGGCCGGGTGTGTCTATAATGTTAATGCGATGGTCCTTCCAAAAACATGTGGTGGCCGCCGAGGTAATCGTGATGCCGCGCTCCTGTTCTTGCTGCATCCAGTCCATGGTTGCAGCGCCGTCATGCACCTCGCCAAGCTTATGGTTAATGCCGGTATAAAACAGTATGCGCTCTGTCGTCGTCGTTTTGCCGGCGTCGATGTGAGCCATGATACCGATGTTTCTGGTAAGTTCCAAAGATACTTGCCTTGCCATAAATGTCCTCCTTAAATATTGGCAAACTTGCATTGACGTTTGCCGTGAAACCGGTGCTGCCTGCGGCAGGCAAACCGACACGCACAACCGGCTTCTGGAAGTAAAAGCTTCCAAAGACGGTGCCGCCCGCTAATTGCCCGTGATAACCTAAGGCATCAGCGGGTATTTACCATCTGTAATGAGCAAATG
>DHNF01000114.1:0-337 GCA_002409375.1 Ruminococcaceae bacterium UBA5423 | reverse complement strand
CTGTAATGAGCAAATGCTTTGTTTGATTCTGCCATGCGGTGTGTGTCTTCACGCTTTTTGGCCGCGCCACCGTTTCCGTTGACAGCGTCCATAATTTCACCCGCGAGGCGTTCTCTCATTGTGCGCTCCGAACGCGTCCGGGAATACGCGGTAATCCAGCGCAACCCGAGTGTCTGCCTGCGGTCCGCCCTTACTTCGATTGGAACCTGATAGGTAGCTCCGCCCACGCGGCGGGCCTTGACTTCAAGCAACGGCATGACATTCTCCATGGACTGTTCAAAAACTTCAAGTGGGTCTTTTCCCGTTTTGTCACGAATTATGTCAAATGCGTTATAAA
>DHNF01000121.1:3880-4595 GCA_002409375.1 Ruminococcaceae bacterium UBA5423 | reverse complement strand
AGATAAAAGCGGCAGCCAAAGCCTCTTACGACGCATATGATGCCTATCTCGGAATGCTGCACGAAATGGGCGAACGAATGATAGAACAGGCACGGGAAAGCGGCAACGGCATTATTGTATTGTCGGGACGCCCCTATCATGCCGACCCCGAAATAAACCACGGAATCGACTCGTTGATTTCCTCTCTTGGGCTGGTTATAATCACCGAAGACGCTGTTGCCTATAAACAGCCGCCTGTCCCTGTAAAGGTGCTTAACCAGTGGACATATCACAGCCGCCTGTATTGCGCCGCACAGTATGTTGCAAGCCAGCCTGATATGCAGCTTGTTCAGCTTGTATCGTTCGGCTGCGGCATTGATGCGATCACAACCGATGAGGTGCGTGATATTCTTGAAAAAGGCGGAAAGCTGTATACGCAGCTTAAAATTGACGAAATCAATAACTTGGGCGCCGTTAAGATACGCATACGAAGCCTAATAGCTGCGATAGAAGCGCGTGAAAGCACCGATGAATAATAAAGGAGAATATTAATGGCCGAGCTTATATATAACAAGAGAGGCAGATTACTGTTTACGCGCGAAATGAAGCGTGAGTATACACTGCTGATGCCACAAATGCTGCCTGTTCACTTGACAATGCTGCGCCGTGTTCTTGAACTTCATGGTTATAAAGTCGATATGCTCACCACCGACCACAGAGGCATAGTAGATGAAGG
>DHNF01000121.1:426-3702 GCA_002409375.1 Ruminococcaceae bacterium UBA5423 | reverse complement strand
AGGCATAGTAGATGAAGGTCTTAAATATGTCCACAACGATACATGCTATCCTGCATTGTTGGTTATTGGACAGCTAATTGACGCAGTAAAAAGCGGCAAATATGACCCCCACAAAGTCGGTCTTTTAATAACTCAGACGGGTGGCGGCTGCCGCGCCTCAAATTATATTCACTTGCTGCGCAAGGCGCTGCATCGTGCAGGCTATGATTATATACCTGTCGTTTCAGTCAACCTTTCCGGACTCGAAAAAAACCCCGGATTTTCAATAGGGTTTAAAATGTTGCGTCAAATGGCCTATTCAATGATTTACGGTGATCTGATTGTGCACATGGCAAACCAATGCCGTCCCTACGAAATAAATAAAGGTGAAACTGACGCTCACATCGAAAAATGGGTAGAAAAGCTTACCGTCGAGTTTTGTAAAAGGAAAAGCTTCCGTTCATCTTATATACGCAACAATTTTTATAAAATTGCCGACGACTTTGCCTCTATCCCACTTAAACGCGTTCCAAAGGTTCGTGTCGGCATTGTCGGAGAAATATATATAAAATACGCACCTTTGGGCAATAATAACCTTGAAAAATTTCTTTTGTCCGAGAATTGCGAGCCTGTAGTGCCGGGACTGACAGACTTTATTATTTTTAAGTGCGATAACCGTGTTGAAGACCACAATTTGTATGGCGGGAAATATGCAACATACATTGGAGCGGGACTTCTTAAAAAGTATATAATAGGACTGCAAGCAGATATGATTGCTGCTGTAAAACGCCACCCCGAATTTCGCGCTCCATGCACATTCGACCATTTAAAAAAGCTTGCCGGAGATTATCTCGGGTACGGCAACAAAATGGGCGAGGGATGGCTTTTGACCGGCGAAATGCTTGAGCTTATCGATGCCGGAATAAACAACATTGTATGCACACAGCCTTTTGGGTGTCTTCCTAACCATGTTGTGGGTAAAGGAATGGTGCGCAAAATCAAAGATAACCTGCCTCAGGCTAACATCGTCTCAATAGACTATGATCCGGGTGCAACCCGCATTAATCAGGAAAACCGCATTAAGCTTATGCTTGCAAATGCGCGTATTTCAGAAGAAAGAGCCTCAAAATCCGTCAAGCAAACAAAGACGGGCGAATTAAAGGCACAGTAAACCTGTCGCATATTCGCTCTCTTTTTAGGGTATTACTATTCTACACCCTAAAAGGAGGCTGCTAATCATGCACGGTCAAAATAAGTTAGATGTAAATAAAATCGGCCCGCCCGACGGACAACCTGTACCTGAAGTTGACGAGCCTATGCAACCGAACACGCCCCAGCAACAACCGCCGCCCGAGGCAGAAGCGTTAAGCCGACAGTTAGGCCAGCTAACCGAAACAGGCTCGGTCACGACCGACAACGGGCACTATGTTATCCATACACTTACGATTATTGGTCAAATCGAAGGACATTATATACTCCCGGCAAATAATAAAACAACAAAATACGAACACCTTATCCCGCAGCTTGTTGCAATTGATGAAAGTCCGATAATCAAGGGACTACTGATAATTCTTAATACTGTGGGAGGCGATATAGAGGCAGGACTTGCATTGGCCGAGCTTATAGCCGGCATGAGAAAACCTACAGTTTCGCTGGTTTTAGGTGGAGGTCATTCGATAGGAGTACCCCTTGCAGTTGCTGCCAAGCATTCCTTTATTGCTCCGACAGCGACTATGACACTGCACCCTGTACGCATGAGCGGACTTATGCTCGGAGTGCCTCAGGCATTTTCATATTTTCAACGCATGCAGGAACGCATAAACGGTTTTGTAGCCGATAATTCTAAGATGAAGCCCGAGCGATATTCCGAGCTCTGCATGAAAACCGATGAACTGGTTTTGGATATCGGCAGTGTTTTAAACGGCGACCGTGCAGTCAGCGAAGGACTTATTAACGAGCTAGGTTCATTGTCCACCGCAATTAACAAACTTTACAGTATGATAGAAGAAGATGAAAATATGAGGGTGCAAACTCAACATTAAGATGGACTATAACGGGACCGCTGCATAGCACTTGTCCGCGGTTCCATTATACATATAATACTCTACTCGCCAAGTTTAATATTAACAATACATTTACCTTACTAATTACGCCTATCATTAAATGAAAGGGTTGATATATGTTATGCCGTCAACAAAGAATCGTCCCAAAAGCGGTTCAAGTGCAAAAAAGCGCAACCAAATAAAAGACAGCGGCACTACAGCCATGAAAGCTAAACGCCAAACCGCTGCGGTACTTATTTTCGCAGCAGCGATCCTTATTTTGTGCATGATAATCATACCGGGAGACAATCTGTGGGAGTTCATGCACAATCTGCTGCTTGGTTCGTTTGGAGTGTGCGCTTACATACTGCCCGCATTAATGATATATTTATCGATAATAATTGCTATGGAAAAGCCGGTCGGAAGTGTCAGCGCAAAGCTATGGCAATGTGTTATGCTGATTGTCATGGTTGCAAGTGCTGTGCAAATATTTATGTTTTCAGCCAATTCCCCGTTTTTCAACGCTATAGTTGATGGATTTGCGGCGGGCAAAAATTTGCGCGGCGGCGGTGTCACGGGCGTGCTGATCGGGTATCCTCTTGAATACTTTTTTACTGACATTGGTGCAAAAATCATAATTGTGCTTCTTATTGCTGTATTTATAATGTTAGTTACCGGAACAACAGTAATTGCGTTGCTTAGGGCGGCATTTACCCCTGTAAAAAAGGCAAAGCAATCAATTGAATATGCAATAGAGGCAACTGAAACTAAAAGGAAAGAAATTATTGATGTTGATATCGGCGAAGGCTATGCAGAACCAACTAAAAAGTCCGAAAAGCTTGAAGCTCTTGAACGTGCCGCACGTGAGCTTCAAGACATGGAACAATTACATAAGGAAAAAGCCGAGCCGGTTATGCCTGAAATCGCTGTAACTCAACCGGTTGAAGTCGATAAAAAAGCCGAGCCCGTGCAGCCAAAATTCGACGAAAGCTATCACTACCCCCCTATTTCTCTTCTTGATGACAACCATTTTTCAAATGGACAAGCATCAGCCGTGGAACAAAAGTCAACCAGCGAGCTGCTTGTAAAAACTCTTAAGGATTTTGGAATACTCACACGAGTAGTAGATATTTCAAGAGGCCCCACAGTTACGCGCTATGAGTTGGAGCCCAGCGCGGGCGTTAAAATAAGCCGCATTACAGGTCTTTCGGATGATTTGGCTCTAAGGCTTGCGACTACCGGAGTGCGAATAGCG
>DHNF01000121.1:0-237 GCA_002409375.1 Ruminococcaceae bacterium UBA5423 | reverse complement strand
TGAAGTGCCAAACCGTGTTGCATCAGGCGTTTGCATAAAAGAGATAATTAATTCAAAAACATTTAAAAAATCCAAAAGTCCTCTAACCGTATCACTCGGAAAGGACATTAGCGGCAGTAACATTATTGCCGATTTAACGCGAATGCCTCACTTGCTAATTGCAGGCACAACCGGTTCTGGTAAATCGGTATGTACTAACGCAATGATACAAAGTGTTCTTTTCAAAGCATCGCCCAA
>DHNF01000072.1:12597-22469 GCA_002409375.1 Ruminococcaceae bacterium UBA5423 | reverse complement strand
TTTGACGCCCATATAGATCGGTTAGATACTCTGTAAACGGTACTCCTGTAAATCCACTCGCCAGACCCCGCGTAACCGAACCGATCTATATGGGCGTCAAAGCCATTGATTCTCTCCTTACTTGTGCAAAAGGGCAAAGGATGGGTATATTTTCAGGAAGCGGCGTTGGCAAAAGCACCCTGTTAGGTATGATAGCACAAAATGTCCAAGCAGATATAAATGTGATTGCGCTTATTGGTGAAAGGGGCAGAGAGGTAAAGGAATTTATTGAAAAGGATTTAGGTCCGGAAGGGATGAAGCGTTCTGTTGTAGTGGTTGCTACATCTGATCAGCCGGCCATGGTCAGACTCAAATGTGCTTTTGTTGCCACAGCAATTGCCGAATACTTCAAAGACTGCGGAAAAAATGTTGTGTTGCTTATGGATTCACTTACAAGGTTTGCTATGGCACAGCGTGAAATCGGGCTTGCTACAGGAGAGCCGCCCGTAGCAAGGGGGTATACGCCGTCGGTATACTCATTGATGCCAAGGCTGCTCGAACGTTCCGGAAATTTTGAAACCGGCTCAATTACTGCACTATATACCGTTCTTGTTGAAGGCGATGATGTCAACGAACCTATTTCGGATACGGTGAGGGGCATATTAGACGGGCACATAGTTTTATCGCGCTCAATAGCTATGAGGAACCATTACCCGGCTATAGACATATTGGCGAGCATTAGCAGGATAATGAATGACATAGTGAGCGACGATCATCTGCAGATGGCAAACACAATGAGGCAATATTTATCGGTTTACTATCAAAACTATGATCTCATAAGCATTGGCGCTTATAAAAGCGGAACGAACAAAGCACTGGACGAAGCGATAAGTAAAATTGATAAAATAAATAAATTTTTATGTCAGAAAAAGGATACGGACTTCCCTTTTGAAAAAACGCTTGAATTAATGGGACAGGCATTGGCTTAAAACAGGAAAGGATAGCTGGCTATGAAGAAGTTTAAGTTTACTTTGCAAAGTGCATTGGGATTTAAAGAAAATATTGAGGAAAATGAAAAAACTATACTTCTCAATCTCAATTCCCAGATGAACATTTTGCAAGATGATATATCATTTTTGAAAAAACTTCATACCGAGTATGCTGCACGAATAAATGCTATGTCCGCAGCCGGAGTTATGGCCGCCGATCTTATACAGTTCAGCTTATATTTAAGAGAAATTGAAACGCGGCAAAAACAAAAGCAAAGTGAAGCCGACAAATTGCAAAAACGCATTGACATGCAAACCAAGGTGCTGGTCAAGGCATCGACAGAAGTCAAAACACTGAATAAATTAAAAGAAGTCCAGTACGGCATATATAAAAAAATTGAGAACAAGGAAAACGAACGGCTAATCGAGGAATTTATATGCGCAAAAGCGTGATGCAAAGGCGGGTGAAAAAATGCTTGACACAGTAACGGTTAAGGCTGGTATGACGGGAGTTGATACAAGCGCAAAAAAATTAAAAGTAAAGCAGGCGAAAGACCAAGAGTTTGCTCAATTTTTGTTTCCTCTTACAATTCAAAAACAGGTGAGCAAGCCGGAAGACGAACAAAGCTTATCAGATATTTTACCAAATATTGCAGCACTTTGCTCTCCGGCGACAAGTATACGGTGTGATGCAGACATTCAAATTCACGAATCCGTAACAACTAATGGCAACAATGTCTTAACTACTGACGCAACTGAGCTTTGCTCAACCACTTTACCAGAGAATAATCAATTATTACCGAAGGAAGTTCTGGGCATAGCAGTGCAATTAACAAATAATGATACCATTAGCAGACTGAACACTCAAAGTTCCATGCAATATGACGGGGTAACCTTAACAGGAACCGATAACTTTGTTGTCGAAAGTGAAATGCATTTGCCTGAACAAAATGTGTCCGGCTCATCACAGAATTTCGAATTTAGCATTTTGGATAATTCTCTGTCAATAAATACAGATATAAAGCATCAACAAATACATAATACACAAAGTAGAGAAACCGGGCAAATAAAAAGCGCCGAAGCCAGCACTGTGTCAGCACTGGAACAAGACAATCAACATAACAATGTGCTCACGCCAATGCAGGTTGCAAAGGTAGAAAACCCAAAGCAGGCCAAAGTGGCACACACAGAAAATTCAATTATGTCAGGCAACCAAACAGACGAAAACGAAAAGCAGTTCTTTGACTATCATTTTCAATTGGAAAAGAAAAGCAATCCAAACAAAAGCAAAATTGAAATAGCAGACAGCAATCATTTGTTTACACAAGAAAAATCCGTTTTCGAGACGGTGCGCGCAGAGGTTTATTCCGGGAAAGAAAATTCTGTTACCACAGCAATAAAAAATAAGCCGGTAGTAATGCAGATAACAGATTCAATCGCTAATAATGAGTTAAATGAAAAAACCAGATTTACAATGGACCTTTGGCCGGAGGAATTAGGCAGGGTGACTGTGGATATGGAATACACCGGTGGCAAGCTGTCACTCAGCCTTATTGCAGAAAAAGCTGGCACCTCAAAGCTATTGTCCGAAAATATTGCACAACTAAAATATGAGCTCTCAGATAGGCAGATGGATGTCACGAATGTAGACGTGCAAACAGGCTCTTCCAATACATTTACCGACCTTAACAAAGGGTATAGGCAGCATGGCAATGATAATACTGCAAATGTTAGATATACAGACGAGTACGTGCAAGGCGGCGATATAGACCTAAATATTGAAATCATGCAGCAATTTATCAAAGGAAAACAGCTGTTAAATTATCTTATATAGGAGGTATGTGACATGGCTATCGCACCAACAGCTAATATCACGGCAAACCAGACTTATGTAAACGGGACACAGAAAAGGGGTGGATATAACGATATTTCAATGCAGGATTTTTTCACCCTTTTGGCGGCTCAGCTAAAAAATCAAAACATGTTGAATCCGGTTGAAGATACACAGTTTCTTTCGCAGATGGCACAGTTTTCATCACTTTCCGCCACTCAGGAACTAAACGAAAGCTTTTCAAATTTTCTTTCGGTGTCCTATATTGGCAAAAATGTAAAAGCGTCACATATCGGGCCCGACGGCGAAACTGAACTAATAGAGGGCACTGCACAAAAGGTTGAGTTTATCGGTGGAGAAACATACATCACCGTAAATGATGTAAAAGTTACTTTTAATGAAATAATTGAAATTTCAATATAAATTTGAGGAGGTAAACATAAATGTTAAGATCTTTATACTCGGGAGTTACAGGACTGAGAACACATCAAATTAAAATGGATGTAATAGGCAACAACATCGCAAACGTGAACACAACCGCTTTCAGAGCAAGCAGAGTGACATTTAAAGATATCTATTATCAAACAATATCCGGGGCATCCGCTGGTTCCAATGTTGCCGGAGGCACAAACCCCAGACAGATAGGATACGGTTCCACAGTGTCATCAATCGACGTTATAAACACAAGAGGCGGCATTCAGATCACCGACAGGACATTGGATTTATACATTTCCGGCGAAGGTTACTTTGTGGTGAGGGACAAGACGGGTTCCGACATCTATACACGGGTAGGCAATTTCACCTTTGATGCCGAAGGAAGACTTGTTGACGCGAGCGGTTTGCAGGTAGCTGGCTGGCAACCTTATAATAGTGGCTCTTATTTGGAAGCATCACCGATTACAATTCCCAACATTGACGACTATACCAATATTTTCATAAGCAAAGAAGGATTAATTACAGGCGTTTATTCAGGTGAATATCCCGAGCATCTACCAAATACATACGAAAATATTGGAAGCCTATCAGACATTTCCGTTGCCGGGTATACAAACATACGATATGAAAACGGACAGCTTATCGGAGACAGTACTACTACAGGCGATGTAGATGTACTATATGGAAACATTAAGTTTAATGCTGACGGTACAGTTACCGGTGATGGCACCTCGGGCAATGCTATCATTGCGAAATTCAGCGATTTTGCCGCAGAGCCGGCGGATTATACAGAATGGGAGATTGCCGAGGACGGCACGATTTCAGCGGTTTATAAGGGGCACTTTACCGGATACTCAGAAAATCTCGGCTCTATTAACGGACCGTCATTGTCAATACCGGGATATAGTGATGTGGCATTTGAAAACGGCAACTTAATAGGCATTGATGACTCTACAGGCTTAAGCACGACAATCTATACAAATGTGGAAATCGGACCGGACGGTGTTCTTGTCGGAGATAATGCAACGACATCGACAAGTGGTGAAACGATATCCTCGGTGGATATTAGTGGGCTTGTATCAAATGTATTGCTGTTCAGTGAATACAACTTAGCGCCCGATGGCACTGTAACCGGTTTTTACACATCAAATCAGGTGCCCATGCATATTCCCGGCGAG
Organism: Ruminococcaceae bacterium UBA5423; assembly: GCA_002409375.1. Classification (GTDB taxonomy): domain Bacteria; phylum Bacillota; class Clostridia; order Oscillospirales; family Acutalibacteraceae; genus Avimonas. Next base: position 18,057 of record DHNF01000072.1, on the reverse strand, counting down.
ATCGAGGTTTTGGGGCAGGTGGCGGTGGCCAAGTTTATAAACCCCGAAGGGTTGTCTCAGCAGGACGGTGTGTATTTCTTTGAAACACAAAACTCAGGTTCACCGGAAGTTGTCAGTCCCGGAAGTTATGCTACCGGGACGATTGTATCAGGTGGTCTTGAAATGTCAAACGTTGATCTTTCTAAAGAGTTTACAGATATGATAACCACCCAAAGGGGCTTTCAGGCCAATTCAAGGGTTATAACAGTTTCGGACGAAATGCTTCAGGAGCTTGTTAACCTGAAAAGATAAAATGAACATATGACGAATTGGGGGTGACGCGTCATGATTAAGCTAACAAAAATTAATGGTGAGACTCTTTATATTAATCCTATGATTATTGAAAGCGTCAACTTTACACCGGATACTGTTATTGTCCTTACCAACGGCAAAACGATGGTTGTCAGCAACTCGATAGATTATATTGTAGATGAAATTGTAAAATTTTATAACAAGCTAAAGTTTATACCCCCTATAAGCAATATAAAAGAATAATAGAAAAGTTAGATGGTGTTACATGAATACGGTTATAGGACTTGCATGCGGAATAATTGTTCTCGCAGCCGGCATTATGAGCAACGGTGAATTGTTATCTTTTTACGACGTGGGCTCTATCTTTATTACATTTGGCGGAACCTTAGCTGCGTTGGTAATAAATTACCCCTTCAACATTATAAAATCTACTATTGTCGCAACTTTTACAATACCGTTTAGAAGAAAGCCAAACCCTTTTAAAATAATTGATAACATAGTGGAGCTTGCGGAACAAGCAAGAGAAAGCGGGCTTTTATCTCTTGAGGATAAGGTCGATGAATATAATAATGATTTTTTAAAAAAAGGTATTTTGTCAATTACCGCTTCACATGACACGGCTGTAGTAAGAAAGGATCTTGAGACGGATCTGGATTTTGTGGAGCAGCGCCACGCGGCTGTGCATGGTTTTCTCGAAAAAGGCGCTACATATGCTCCTGCTTTTGGTATGATAGGCACCCTTGTAGGGCTTATCAATATGCTAAAACACCTAAACGATGATCAATCAGCCCTTGGTCCAAATATGTCGATTGCTTTGGTTACTACCTTTTACGGCGTTGTGCTTTCAAACTTAGTGTTTCTTCCTTTAGCCGGCAAGCTCAAAAAAATGAGTGAAGATGAGATTGTTTGCAAACAGCTTATCATTGACGGTGTAATAGCAATTCAGGAAGGTCAAAATCCTCGCCTTATTAAAGAGAAGATGCTGGGCTTGTTCTCACAAAAGGAGCAGTCTGTCAAAAGGAGGCTCAATGACAAAGAAGCTTTAGAAATCGGAAAGTAATAAATGGTATATTGGGGGTGTTGTAATGGCAAAACGGCAAAAAACTTCAGAGACTAAAACGGATACATGGATGACAACATACAGCGATACGGTTACATTGCTTTTATGCTTTTTTGTATTGTTGTTTGCATCGTCAACAATAAACGAAACCAAGTGGAGACAAATTGTAGAATCCTTTACACAAGGAGGATATGTTGTCCAGCCGTCCGATACAACCAGCGAATTGCCGTTAGAACCGCCCAAAGAAAGCCCGAACGACAGGCTTTATTCAACAATAAAGGATTATATAGACAATCATAACCTGTCATCAAAGTTGTTTGTTACAAAAGGAGAAAACACGGTAACATTAAGGTTTGGCGATACCATATTGTTTGATCCGGACAGAGCAGTGTTGCGTGAGGACGGGAAAATAATACTTGATAACATATGTGACATTTTAAAAGAATCTATAGATTTAATTGAAATGATTCATATAGAGGGGCATACCGCAGCAAATCCAAAAGGAATGCCGCAGTTTAAAAACACATTTGAGTTTTCAACACAAAGGGCAGTCAATGTTTTAAGGTATGCTCTTCAAGAAAAAAATATTGATGTTAAAAAACTAAGCGCCGTCGGATACGGGCAGTACCATCCGATAGGCGACAACGAGACTGCTCAGGGCAGAAGCATGAACAGGCGTGTCGAAATCGTTGTAACAAGCTATGACAACATAGAATCTGATTGAGTTTATTTTAGCAGAAAGGCGAAGCACCATGAAGGATATATTGTCTCGGTTAAGTTCTGAGGATTTGGAAATCAATAAGCCTAACCAAAAATCCTTAATGGAAAACAAAGGTATAAAGCAAAAAGTAATAAAGGAATATGACTTTAAAATACCAAAAAAGTTTACCAAGGAACAGCTTAGGACACTACTCGGCGTTTATGAAATATATGCAAGGCATCTGTCGTCATACCTGACGGCAACATTAAGAACTTTTTGCCGTGTAGATGTTACTGCAGTTGAAGAAACCAAATACATTGAATATACAAATCTAATGCCCGATTCCTCTTTGCTTGGCATCTTCGAACTAAACCCTTTTGAGGGAAATGTTTTAATGGAACTTTCACAGGATTTAACGTTTATCATTATTGATATGATGCTGGGCGGTATAGGGAATGTCGATATAAATAACAGGGACTATACAGATATAGAAATGGTGTTGATGAAAAGATTTTTCAAAAACATCATATCATTTTTTAAAGATGCGTGGAGTGGTGTAGCCGATGTGGAGCCGGTTTTTATCAAGACCGAAACGAGCAACGGAGCAAACCAAGTAATGCACCTTGATGAAGTTGTGGTGGCAGTCACACTAAATGTAAACATAAAGGGAACCAGTGGGAAAATTTCCGTTATACTTCCTTATGTATGGCTTGAATCAATAAATGATAAGCTGTACACAAGATTTAGGCTTGCAGAAAAAAAGAACGATGTTGACAGCGAGGCTACAAAAAAAATTATTTTAGAGAAAATATGTAAAACCAGCATTTTCATCACAGCAATTCTCGGAAACACAATGATGCGGACAAAAGATCTTTTAAATTTAGAGGTTGGGGATATTATCAGGCTAAATGAAAAACCCGGTGATTTTGTCAAATTAAATGTGGCCTCTAAAACCTGGTATTGCGCAGATCTCGGGCTTAAAAACAGCCATAAGGCAGTAAAGATAGCAAAAAGTTTGCAAGAGGAGATGTAACATATATGCAAGATAAAAATGTTGAGAAAATTGACGATAAAAAGGTAAAATCAAAAGAGGAAAAACCCGATGACAGTTCTTTTACTGAGAAAAGTGTGAAGTCATACTACCTATCGGATTTATCTTCTAACAATAATGAGGAGTCTGCCTCTATGCAAAACCTTGATATTGTCATGGATTTGCCGATGGAAGTAAACGTTCAGATAGGAAAAACAAAAAAACGGATTAGAGAAATAGTCGAGTTTACCCAAGGTTCGATAATTGAGCTGGACAAGCAAGCCGGAGATCCTGTTGATATTATAGTCAACAACGAGCTTATAGCAAGGGGAGATGTCATTGTAATTGATGACATTTTCGGCGTGAGGATTACTGAAATAGTGAAATAGCTTCATATATTGCTCGGTTTATTTAATAAGAGGTGTGTTCAGTGAGCGGCTTTGAAATGTTTTTGTCAATGCTTTTGTCTATTATCGGCATAGTTGTTGTCCTTGTTTTAGCTTATTACGGCAGCAAATGGCTTTCAAAAAAATACATGTCAGTGTCAGGCGGTAAGCATGTTCGGATAATAGAGCGCACCCCAATTGCACAGGATAAAAGCATTGTGATTGCAGATATTCTGGGCAGTAAATACATACTCGGGATAAGCGGACATCAAATTACGTTGCTTAAAGATTTGGGTGAAATAGAAATATCTGATGAAAATCCTAATCAAGTGCGCGAGTTTTCAGAAATCTTTAAAGAAATGCTTAAAGCCCCGGTTAGTCAGGTTAGAAATAAGTTTAAAGGTGGAAAGTGATGAGACGAAAAAGGAAAATCCGCTTAAAAAAACTTATTTCACTCATTATAGCCGCTTTGATTTTAACCCTTACAGTTTCGGCAGAGGAAGCGGGAGCCGACCAACCGTTTATAGCACAAAGCATGGAACTCTTGCTGCTTATCACTGCTTTAAGTCTCGCTCCGTCAATCATTATAATGATGACCTCATTTACAAGAATAAGCATTGTGCTGTCGTTTGTTCGAAATGGACTGGGACTTCAACAAACACCACCCAACCAAGTACTGATAGGCCTTGCGCTTTTTTTAACGTTGTTTATTATGTCGCCGGTAATATCACAGGTAAACAACGATGCAGTCAAGCCGTATACGCAAGGTGAAATTACGCAGGAGCAAGCATTTTCATCGGCCATGAAGCCAATTAGAAAGTTTATGCTTAAACAAACAAACAGGCAGGAAATGAAACTTTTTTTAAAGCTGTCAAATCAGGAAACTGTAGAAGAATATGACGATATTCCCAACGAGGCGTTAATTCCCGCGTTTATATTAAGCGAATTAAAAAAAGCGTTTATTATGGGGTTTATGATACTAATTCCCTTTTTGATAATAGATATGATAGTTGCAAGCACTCTAATGTCTATGGGTATGATTATGGTTCCTCCAGTTATGATATCGCTGCCCTTTAAACTGATTCTTTTTGTAGTTGTGGACGGATGGAACTTGGTTGTTAAAACACTGGTTACAAGCTTTACATAACAGGTTCGGAGGGTGATAAATGACACAGGGAGATGCAATTGGAATATTAAGCGATGCACTGCTTACAGGATTAAAAATAGCTGCCCCCATCTTAATTGTCAGCGTTTTAGTCGGGCTTGTTATATCGGTTATACAAGCTGCAACGCAGGTCAACGAACAGACAATAACCCTTGTGCCCAAAATCTTGGCTATTGCTATTGTTCTAATATTCCTCGGATCATGGATGTTGAACACCATGGTGGATTTTGTGAACAGAACGATTTCAAATATGCTTTCTTTAATAATATGAAGACCGCGGGAACAAAAAATGTTTTTAAATATATTTGACGATTATACCTTGTTTTTACTTGTTTTAATAAGAATAAGCGGCGCTGTCTTAATTAACCCTCTATTCGGAAGAAGAAATGTCCCCAGCCTTGTCAAAGCGGCGTTTGCATTGGTGCTTTCGGCGGTTCTAACCGTTTCAATACAAGGGACTATACCTGCACCCCAAATATCGTCACTATTTGAATTTATTTGCAAGGCGGTTGTGGAATTCGCGGTCGGATACACTATTTCTTTTATTTGCAGTGTGTTTTTTTCTGCGGTCATTATATCTGCCGATATAATTGATATTCAGCTCGGAATAGGCATGGCTAAGGCTTTCGACCCGGGCAGCAACATCTCTGTTCCTGTTACCGGTTCAATATTTAATGCGTTTTTAATCGTTTTGTTTTTTATATCTAACGGACATATTACATTGTTCAAACTTTTGTCCGACACTTTTACCGCAATACCATGCGGTTTTGACATTTCGCTTTCTAAAGCCGCCCTTGCAGCGACAGGGGGTCATTTGACGCGGCAGCC
>DHNF01000072.1:10844-12467 GCA_002409375.1 Ruminococcaceae bacterium UBA5423 | reverse complement strand
CTTGCAGCGACAGGTGTTATAGGGTCGGCGTTCACCATTGCTTTAAAGTTCGCCATGCCAATTATAACAATAGAACTGGTTACTGAGCTCGGGTTAGGTGTTCTGACAAGAGTGGTGCCAAATATAAATGTTTTTTCGGTAGGAATACAGCTAAAGCTTATAGTCGGATTAATAGTGCTTCTTCTTATGGCGCCTGTTTTTGGTTCTTTTTGTGATGAGCTTTTTATCATGATGTTTGACAACATTTTTAAAGTTATAAGCAAGGTCTGATACTGCAGTAAAAATGGAGGATGAAAAAGGCTTGAAAGGGGTTTTTTGATTGGCAGGTGAAAGAACTGAAAAAGCAACACCAAAGCGGCGCCAAGACGAACGAAAAAAGGGCAATGTATTTCAAAGCCGCGACATATGTGTTGCCCTAAACCTGTTAGTTATGTTCGTGGCGTTAAAAAGTTTGGGCGGGTATTTATATAAATATATTCAGCAGACCATGGTTTTGTTTTTTAAAAGCGCAGGTAATATAACAAGCTTAAACTACGAAACTATTTCAAAGATTACCACTTTGGCAATAGGGAGAACAATAGTGCCTGCGCTTCCGCTGCTTCTTATTTCCGGGGCAACCTTTTTTTTGTTATCAGGTTTTCAGACAAGGTTTGTTTTCAATACTAAAAGGTTGGCATTCAAGCTTGATAGGCTTAACCCGATAAACGGGCTGAAAAACTTTTTTTCAATACGCTCTTACGCACAACTTATTAAATCCATACTTGTCATTGTGGTTGTCGGCCTTGTTATTTATTCGGGAATTAAGGATTTTTCCGAGAGCGTATTTTCCTACTATTCTATGCCTGTGGCACAGACTGTATATTATGTGGCCAATTCGGTTTTTGACTTATTTATCAAAGTTTGTGCGGTAGTTGTGGCAATTGGTATTATCGATTACTTTTACCAATGGTGGCATTATGAAAAAAGCATTAGGATGACAAAGCAAGAAATAAAAGAAGAATTTAAGATGATGGAAGGAGATCCTGCCATCAAATCTGAACTTAAAAACAGGCAAAGGAAAATAGCATCTGCAAGAATGATACAAAGAGTACCCAAAGCCGATGTTGTCATAGCTAATCCGCAGCATTACGCGGTTGCACTTAAATATAATATACATAAAAACGATGCACCGGTTGTTATTGCAAAAGGTCGCGATTATGTTGCCCTAAAAATAAAAGAAGTGGCGGCGGAACACGGTATAAAAATTGAAGAAACCCCCCCTCTAGCAAGAGCGTTGTACAAGTCCGTTGATATAGACTGCGAAATTCCTCCGGAGTTTTACCAAGCCGTGGCAGAGGTATTGTCATATGTTTATGGGGTTGGACAAACGGACAAAAATTGATATTAATTAAAATAGGTTGAGGATTATTACATTATGAAGATTATAAACAATATGCTTGCTGTTTTTGTGGTCGCGGTAATACTGCTTATTGTTATACCTCTACCGCCTGTAATGCTTGATATAATGATAATCTTTAACATACTTGTTTCGCTTATCATAATGCTCAATACAATGTATACAAAAGACGCCCTTGAGTTTTCCGCATTTCCCTCTCTTCTGCTTATCACCACCCTTTTCCGTGT
>DHNF01000072.1:607-10714 GCA_002409375.1 Ruminococcaceae bacterium UBA5423 | reverse complement strand
CTACAAGACTTATATTGTCGAACAACGGGCATGCCGGTCAGGTAATAAAAACATTCGGAGATTTTGTAATAGGCGATAATGTGGTTGTCGGTGTTGTTGTGTTTATAATCATTGTTGTAATACAATTCGTTGTCATTACAAAAGGTGCGGAGAGGGTTTCAGAAGTTGCAGCAAGGTTTACTTTAGATGCGATGCCGGGTAAGCAGATGTCCATAGATGCAGATTTAAACTCTGGTATCATAGATGAAAAAACAGCAATTGATCGCAGAAACAAGATTCAACGAAGCGCCGATTTTTATGGTGCTATGGACGGTGCAACGAAATTTGTAAAGGGCGACGCCATCATTTCAATTGTCATTATATTTGTAAATATAATCGGCGGAGCCGTAACGGGGCTAATGAGCGGTCTGGGAGATATGTCCGGTATAATGCAGACATATACCATAGCGACTATTGGCGATGGATTGGTAGCGCAGCTTCCGGCGCTTATGATATCCACCGCAACCGCAATGATTGTGACGCGCGCAGCCTCAGAAAACAGCTTGAGTGTCGAGCTTATGGGCCAGCTTTTTTCACAGTCCATTGTGTTGACAATAGCCGGCGCGGCAATGTATGTTTTGTGCCTTATCCCCGGAATGCCCAAATTGCCACTGTTGGTGCTGGGAACACTTTTTATTGCTATAGGAGTCAGATTAAAAAAAGAAAGTGCATCAATTGAAAAAGAGGATGAATCCGAAATACTCGAAACTGATTTGGATTTTTATCGCGATATCGAAAACGTTTATTCATTGTTGTCTGTTGAGCAGATAGAAATGGAATTTGGTTACAGTATAGTACAGTATATAGACAGTCCCGAAAAAAGCAGCTTTATGGATAGGGTAGTTTTGCTGCGAAAGCAGATTGCATCTGATTATGGTTTTGTAATCCCTTCGGTGCGCTTAAGAGATAACATACAGCTTTCCCCCGGTGAATATGTAATAAAAATTAAAGGCGAGCAGGTTGCGAAAGGTGAGGTTTTAGTTGATCATTACCTTGCTATGCCCGGTGAAGACCAGCTTGATGACGAAATAGAAGGAATAGATGTGATTGAGCCGGTATTCGGATCAGACGCAAAGTGGATAACTTACAACCAAAAAGAGGACGCCGAAGTTTATGGATATGCTGTCATTGACGCCATATCGGTAATTATCACACATTTATCCGAAACCGTTAAAAGGCACTCGAATGAATTACTGGGAAGACAGGAAGTTTCACAGATTCTCGAGAATGTTAAAAATTTAAACCGGGAACTCGTAGAAGATACCATTCCATCGGTCATATCTATAGGAGACTTGCAGAAAATATTGGGCAATTTATTAAGTGAATCGTTGCCCATCAAGGATATGGTTACTATACTGGAAACCATATGCGATTACGGTTCGGTGACAAAAGACACCGACATGCTGACTGAATATGTAAGACAGGCACTTAAAAGAACCATTTCCCGTCTGTATGTGAACAACAACAAAATAAATGCCCTTGTCCTTGATCCTGAGCTTGAAAAAAGCATTATGTCATCTGTAAGAAAAACCGAGCATGGATCATATGTAGCGATGCAGCCCGATGCAATGCAAAGGATTGTTACCTCGCTTATTGAAGAGCTAAAAAAAGTAAAGGGGAAAGGCAATAACATTATTGTGCTGACTTCTCCCGTGGTACGCTTTTATTTTAGAAAAATGACCGAACAGCTGCTGCCCGAAATAACGGTTTTGTCATATAACGAACTGGAAAGCAATGTGCAGGTTACCGCTTTAGCCACTATCCAATAAATATAAAAATGTATATAGGCCGCAAACTGTGTTTGCCCGACTAAGAAACGCCGAAATGGCACTCCCTACTAATTCATAAAAGGGGTGAATTTAAAATGATTAAGGAATTATCAAAAGTCGATACCGCTTGTGAATCTGATACCGCAAAACTGTGGGACAGGTATAAGCAGACAGGCGATACAGAATTAAGAAATAAACTTGTTATGCTTTACGTGCATCTTGTGGAGATAACCGCAAAAAAAATGTACCATGTCTTTTCAAGCAAGGCATCAATTGAGGATATTATAAGCAACGGTATGATATCGCTTATAAAAGCTGTTGAAAGCTATGATCAAAACCGTGATGTCAAGTTTGAAACGTATGCATCGTTAAGGATAAGAGGATCGGTCATCGATTACATAAGAGGTCAGGACTGGGTGCCAAGATCGGTAAGGGATAAGGTAAAAAGAATTGAAACATGCTATGAAAATATAAAGGCAAGAACAGGACGCGAGCCGGTTTATAAAGAAATTGCCGAAGAAATGGGCGTTAAACAAAGTGAAGTCGAAAGCATTCTTTATGAATCACACAACTACAATATTATTTCATTTGAAGAAATAGTAAATTTTAATATAAAAGATAATTGCCAGTCACCTCAGGAATATGTTATTAAACGCGAGACCAAAGAAAAACTTTCAAGAGCTATAGACAGCCTGCCGGAAAAAGAGAGATTAGTTATATCGCTTTTTTATTATGAAGAGTTGAGAGTAAAGGATATTGCAAGTGTTATGGGCATTAGCTCGTCACGCGTTTGCCAAATACATTCGATGGCACTTGTAAGAATAAGAAAAGCTCTGAACAGTTATTTAATGCCTGCTGAATAATTTAGAAATGCTGCTTTATAAGTGCTCAAAAATATTATTTGAATTATCCAGTGCAGGGTTTTTTATAAGAAATCAATAAAACCTTAGGAAAGGACGATTTGTATGGTAAGAGGTTTTTACGCCGCCGGAGCGGGAATGGTCGCAAATAGCAGGAAACTCGATATAACCGGGGACAATATTGCAAACACGAGAATGAGCGGTTACAAAAAAGATAAGGCGGTCAGCTCAGCATTTCAGCAAAGGCTTGTTATGAAGCTTGATGGCACAGCACTGCAGCCAAGCATGCAAATAGGCAGCATAAGCCAAGGGCAGACAATTGACAGTGTATTTACAGATTTTGAACAGGGCGTGCTGACACATACCGGAGGCGTTTTTGATCTGGCTATAAGCGGTGAGGGATTTTTCTCGGTGTTGGGTGAGCAAGGCACTCTTTACACAAGAAACGGAGAGTTTTACCTTGATGATAATGGTTTAATAACAAACATATCCGGAGGCCTCCTTTTAGGACAAAACGGGCCAATAAATACCGGCGGCAGTCATTTTGAGGTAACACCTGCCGGAGAGGTATTTGTTAACGGAGAAATGATTGACATTCTCGAGATCTTCAATCCGGTGAATATGGATGCTCTTGTAAAACACGAGCAGGGCATGTTCGCATTAGTGGGCAATGCCGGGCAACGGGAGTTTTCAGGCAGTGTTTGCCAAGGGTATTTGGAAGCTTCGAACGCAAATATGGTGGAAGAGATGATGGATATGCTGGTCAGCCAGCGCTCGTTTCAGTCGTGTAGCCAGGTTGCAAAAATGATTGACGCAACATTGCAAAAAGCTACTGAATTAGGCAGAATGAACGCATAAGGAGAGTGACATACATATGATAAGGGGATTTTATACGGCAGGATCGGGTCTTGCTTGCCAGCAAATGGCAATGGACAACACGGCAAACAACATTGCCAATGTTAGCACAACAGGTTTTAAGAAACAAAGAGTCAGATTCGGGCAACTTTTGTACAGCAATCTGGGTACCCAAGATGGAGGCGTACAAAATCTCAAGGTCGGCAATGGTGCAAGAGCTGGCGAGGTTACTACAAACCATGCGCGCAATGGATTTGTGCATACCGGGAACGAACTTGATTTTGCACTTGATTGTGAAGGCTATTTCGGGGTGCTAACCAATCAAGGTGCAAGGTATACAAGAGACGGCACTTTTTACATCTCGTATGAGCAGACTGGAAATTATCTTGTGACGGCGAGCGGTGGTTATGTCGCCGGAAAAGATGGCGGCAGGGTGCTTGTTGATGGTGAGGATTTGCATAGCAGAATAGGAATATTCAATTTTTCGAACCCGACGGGACTCGACAGAAGCGGAGATAATCTTTTTGCGGCAACAGAAAGGTCGGGCGAGGCATATTCGGCTGACGGCACAGTGTGTGCCGGTTATATCGAAATGTCAAATGTGGATATGGTTGGCGAAATGTCAGATTTAATAGCAATACAGAAAGCCTTTCAGTTTAATGCAAAAATGATACAAACGGCGGACGAAATTGAAAGTATTATAAATAATTTGAGATAAAATTTAATATTTTTAATAATCGTCCGATATATAAGGTGAAGATAGGTATAAAGAAAGTCGGGTGGAACTATTATGCGTATAAATAAGATAAACCATATCTCACCTTCAGTCACAACGAAAAAATTTCAGAGAAAGACTGGTGTGCAGGGACCAAAAAGGAATACTGACAGGATTGAGATTGATAATGGCTCGTCTGTCAGTCGAATGGAGCTTGCAATAAAAGAAAATATAATTAAGTTTCAAACCAAAAAGCTCAGTGTGGAAAAACTTGATTTCATTAAACAAAGAATAGAGCAAGGCAGTTATCGTGTAGATACCGGTGACATTATCAAAGCTATGCTTTTATAATCTCCTTTGTGAGGAAAGAGGCGAAGGGTATTGAAAAAAACCCGGCAGCTATTAAGGGTTTTGCAGGATCAGCTTGATACTTGCAACAAATATTTAGCTATCCAAAACAAAAAAACAGATTGTTTGGTCGCTGGAGATATCAAAGTGCTTGACACAATTGTTCGAGATGATCAGTTGTTTGTAATGCAAATGGAAAGCCTCGAGCACAAAAGGACTAAGCTTTTAGATGAGATGGGGCTTTCCGAAATCACCATAAACGAGTTTATCGAACGTTGTGCCGATGCTGGCAATAAAGATAAATACACTGAGGTCTTTCAAAACCTTAGTGATGTTTTATATAAATTAAAAAAAGTTAATGATTTAAATCAAAAATTGCTTAAACAGCGCCTGTCGGTTGTCAATAAGCTGTTGGCAAAAGATCACGCAAATGAAGTAGAAAACATTAGGCTTTGCAAGGTTTAGATATACGGAGGTTAATATGAGAGCCACTTTTTTTGGATTTGAAGCAGCCAGAAAAGCTTTGATGGTAAGCCAAAGGGCTTTGGATGTCACCGGGCAAAATGTTTCAAATGTTAATACCGAAGGGTATACAAGGCAAAGGGTTGACATTACATCTTTGTCTCTTGACTCCGGGGCTGCAAGATATGCAAGGGCAAAAGGCGATTCAGTGGGACAGGGTGCAGATATCAAGGGCATTCAGCAAATAAGGGATCAATTTATCGACGTTCGGTATAGAAAAGAATCTGCCGAATTGGGAAAGTTGTCTGTACGGTTATCTGTTCTTACCGATATAGAAAATGTGCTTGACGAGATATCAACAAACGGTCTTAACGATAGGCTCAATGATTTTTACAATAAGCTGCAGGATTTTTCTTTAAATGCTGAAACTGTGGAGTTCGCTTCGATATTTAGGTCTTCGGCACAAAAAGTAACAGAAGTGCTTAATCAGTATTCTCTAAGTTTGAAAGATATAAAAGAACAACAGGTTTTCTATGCCAAAACTGACATAGATGATATAAACAGAACCATTAAAAAAATTGCTGACCTTAATTTTGAAATAAAAGGCGATTATTCACACGGTCACAGCCCTAATGAGCTATTAGACGAGAGAAATCTGATGCTTGACAAATTGTCTGGCTTAATAGGCGCAGACTATGAGCTAAAGCCTGACGGTGAGGTTTCAGTAAAGCTTAATGGTACATATTTAATTGATAGTGACAAGAACAACAAGATAAGCACCTTGTCTTTGGAGGCTTCGGATTATCCTGTGTCTGTAATGCTAAACGGCAAACAAGAGATACAGATTTCCTCCGGCAGCATTGCAGGATATCTTGAAGGGCTTAACGGCAAAGGAATTTATGCATCTGCCGATGAAGACAGCACAAGGGGGATAGCATATTTCCAGCAAGCAATTGACGATTTAGCAAAGGCTTTTGCAGACAATTTCAATAGCATCAACGATCCGTCCGGCGAAAACCTGCTTTTTATAGGTGATGAAAACGGAAACATCACTGCCGAAAGTATCAGGTTATCCGATGAGTGGCTCAACGATGCGCAATTTATAACAGAGTCTGACTTTTCATCTGAGGATGGCAACAACCAAAACCTGTTAAAAATGCTGGACAGTATGAACTCAAAGCAAAGCATCACCCCCTATTTTAGAGGTACATTTGAAGAGTTCGCAGTATCATTGATAGGTGATATTGGGATAGAGACTGAGTACACCCAGGATATGAAAAATGCATCAGAATTTGTTTTAACTACTATTTACAATCAGCGCGAGTCCATTATGGGCGTTTCTATTGATGAAGAGGCCATAAATATGGTGAAATATCAAAAGGCATACAATGCCGCAGCCCGTATTATGACTGCAATGGACGAAATGCTCGAAGTTCTTATAAACAGAACGGGCATTGTTGGAAGATAAGGGGGGGCATTACTATGCGCGTAACTAATAATATGCTTGTAAATAAGTTTTCCAGGAGTATCAACAGTGCAGCCTCAAACATGGATGCTATCAGTGAACAGGTATATACCGGTATGAAGTTTTCAAAAGCTTCACAGGATACAGCAGGAGCTCTTAAAGCATTCAAAGTAAGAAGAAGCATGTCAAGAACAGAACAATATAGAAATAATATCCGCGATATACAGGGTACATATGATGAAATTGAGTCGGCTCTTATGGGCATATCGGATATTATAACACAAGCTAAGGATTCATTAATACAGGCCGCCACCGGAACAATGTCTGAAGAAAACAGGCTGGTTACGGCTAATATTATTAAAAGCTTGCAGGATCAGATTTTCAAGCTTGGAAACACTAATTTTGCGGGCAAATACATTTTTGGCGGTCCTAATACGGTATCCACTCCCTTTACCATTGTTTCGGGCAAGTTGCTTTATAACGGCGAGGATATGGATAATTCAACGGTGAGCACCGACCAGATATACGCTGATATCGGACTCGGAATTGCATTTGATGTGTCGGGGCAGCCACTTGCTCATTCTGCTTTGCCGGTCGGCATTCCGGGCAGTCAAATTTTGGGATATGGCATCGACGAAAACGGGTTTTCAAACAATATTTACAATCTCTTTTCTCAAATAGTTACATCGCTTCAAAACAACGATATGTCTCAAATGGAGCAATATTTGCAAAAGCTGTCTCAAAAATCCGACACTATTTTAGTTGAGGTTGCCGGGATAGGTGAAAGGTGCAGTTTTATCGATTTTTTAGACGACAGGTTATCGTTAGATGAGCTCAACCTAAAGAAAAAGCAAAACGCAGTAGAATCTGTAGACGAGGCCGAAGCAATTATGCACTATAAAATGACAGAGATGACATACAAAGCTGCTTTACAAATGGGTTCTAAAATGCTTGAGCTATCACTTCTTGATTTCTTAAGGTAAAATTGAGGTGTCGCAATTGGGTCCACTTTTTAGAATAAGTACCGTTCCAATACAATTGCGGTTCGAATCTAAAAAGGCCGAGTTAAAAATACATAGTCCAAAGCCACAGTTAAACATAGTCCGTAAGGTTAACGGGCTTAAAATAAGGACCGAGCCTGCAAGGATAAATATATCTAATAAGGGCCTTAGGAAAAGTATAATGTCCATGAAGCCAACACTTGCCCTTATGAAAGATTATGCCGACAAAGCAGTGGTGGCAGCACGGGAAGCGGTTGGTCATACTGTTGAAGAGGGCAATGCCATGGCAGCCAGCAATGTAAGCATTGCTGATATTGCGGCTGAAAGCTTTATTCCCGTCATTGAAACCGCACTTTGCTTTATTCCGGAAGGCGGTCCGGAAATAACAGTAACCGAAGGAAAGCTGGATATTAGTTATATCCCTGATGAACTCGAATTTATTTGGAATATTAGCCGCCCCAGTTTCGAATATGTTCCATATGAATTAAAGATACATATAGTAAAATACCCCCAGGTGATCATAGAACATATTCCAGAGAATTATAATCGACTTAAAGAGGAACGCAAAGATCATGGTTTCGAGGCGAGAGTATGATTAACGGTGATAATATTATGCAAGCAAAAACGGATCAAAACTTGAATACGCTAATTTTTGAAGACGGCATATTGGGGTTTGAGGATATAACGCGATATGACCTTAAATTTTCAAAGGACATATGGCCGTTTATACATCTTCAATCCCAGTGCGGGCAGGTATGCTTTGTTGTATGTGACCCTGTTTATTTTTACCCCGGCTACAAGCCGCCAAAAAACAATAGAGTATGTAGGGAATTAAAGGTAAAATGCAAGGATAATATAAGATGTCTTGCCATTGCCACTGTTCCAGGTAACATTAAAGATATTACCATTAACCTGAAATCACCTATCGTATTAAATATAGAAAATAATTATGCAAAGCAATATGTAACAGACGAGCCGGATTACCCTATAAAGTTCAGAATTATAAAAGATAACGAGTTGGTATAGAATGCTTATTATTTCAAGAAAGCCGGGGGAATCAGTTCTTATAGGGCAAGACATTGTGGTTACCGTATTAGAAATTGACGGTAAGGTTCGCATTGGCATTGATGCGCCGCCGGATGTGACAATATTGCGCAAGGAAATATTGGATACAAAAAAAGAAAACATATATGCATCTAAAGCTGTATCGGACGAAAAACTTAAAACATTAAAAAAAATAATTAAAAACCCTAAATAAATGTAATTTTCAACCGATATATAAAGTAGATAAAGAGCTGTAGCGTACGGACTGCTTTTTATAAATGAAAAGGAATTCAACACATTTCAAGGAGGAAAAAACATGCGTATTAATCACAACATTTCGGCACTTAACACATTGCGTCAAATGAATGTGAACAATCTTCAATCCAGCAAAGCTATGGAAAAGCTTTCATCCGGTCTTAGGATTAACCGCGCTGCCGACGATGCGGCTGGCCTTTCGATTTCGGAAAAAATGAGAAGTCAAATTCGCAGTCTTGGTCAGGCAACAAGAAATGCACAGGACGGCATTTCACTTATCCAAACGGCAGAGGGTGCATTGAACGAAGTGTCCGATATGCTCATAAGGATGAAGGAGCTTAAGGTTCAGGCAGCCAATGGCACTTATGATACTGATACCGACGTTGCAAACATCAATCTGGAGCTTGACGCTTTGGGTGCTGCTATCGACAAGGTTTTAACCGACACCGAATTTAACGGCATAGCTATGCTCGATTCATCTTTTACGGGCGTTGACATAGCCGATGTATCAGGCGCTGCTGTAATCAATATTAAGGCTATCACATTTGGCGGCGCTCTTACCAATGTTTCCACAGCAGACGAAATAGATACTGCTATCGAAACCGTAAACTCAGACAGAGCACAGTATGGTGCATGGCAGAACCAGCTCGAACACACGGTAAACAATCTCAACACCACCGCCGAGAACCTTACAGCATCCGAGTCCCGTATTCGCGATGTTGACATGGCGGAGGAAATGATGGAATTCACCAAAAACAGCATCCTGCTTCAGGCAGCACAGGCAATGCTTGCCCAGGCTAACAGCCAGCCTCAGGGTGTTCTTCAGCTACTCAGATAACCGGGCAAACGGTTTACATAAAGCCGGCATTTTAATGCCGGCTTTATGTAAATACGTGCAGAAAGGGGAATTGCAATGGTGTCATCTGTCGGGGGCGGTGGCGGTTATACAGGGATTTCCGGTTTAGTATCCGGTCTTGATACCGAAAGCATTGTTAAAAAAATGACAGCGGCGAGCACCGCAAAAATTGACAAGGTAAACCAGCAAAAGCAGCTTTTGTTGTGGCAACAAGAAGACTATAGATCAATTATTAGCAAATTGATGGATTTTCAGGGCAAATATTTCAACACGTTGTCCGGCTCAAATGTGCTGTCAAGCAAGTTTTTTGTTCACAAAACAGCCGTAATGCTTAATCCTGAGCATTCAAGATTTGTGAGTGTTTCATTGCCCGCAAATACAAGCATGGCTTCAATTGAACTTAGCAATATAAAGCTACTGTCTTCTTCCAGTTCTTCC
>DHNF01000072.1:0-470 GCA_002409375.1 Ruminococcaceae bacterium UBA5423 | reverse complement strand
TTGAACTTAGCAATATAAAGCTAGCGACAAGTTCAAAGGCTGCTTCACAAAACGCAGTGTCACAGCAAATTGCAATAAGCTTTGATCCAACTTCTGCTCCGGTTGATTTGACAGGCAGAACAATGGATGTCACGGTTGACGGTGTTACAAAAACCATTGAATTTTCGGGTATATATCACACTTCACAGCAACTTGGATCGGACATACAAACTCTGCTAAACGATGCGTTTGGGATTGACAGATTATCCGTATCGGTATTGGCAAACGAGATTACTATTAATTCGGACGGAGTCGACGCAAGTCTTGCTCCGGGCTCTTTAAACAGTGTTTTTGATGTGTCGGGCTTAGCTCTGACAAACGACCACACATCAAGAATTGACATGCGAAAATCAATAGAACAAACTAACTTCACCCTGCCGGTGACGGGCGACAACTTTGTTTTTCACATAAATGGAGTTAAGTTCGAATTT
>DHNF01000064.1:13928-20516 GCA_002409375.1 Ruminococcaceae bacterium UBA5423 | reverse complement strand
TTTTAATGAGAATCAGTATAAAAAGGAGACAAGATGTCTTCGATTTAATCTGAGAATAGTATACGGCGCTATGGGCGCATCGCTCTGCAGATGGGAATCAAAGCGAAAAACGGCGGGATGAGTATCCCGCCGTTTTTTTAGGAGAGGTAAGGTTTATTGACCTCTGTGTTCTTTTAATGTGCACGTTACGGTAAAATTACTTTTTGCACCGGTGCGCATGTCGACACGTATAAAACTAAGCTTGATTTTGTCGCCAACCTTGTGTTTTGAAAGCTCACTGCGTAGCTCGCGACCATTTTTTACTCTTGCATCATCTATACCTGTTATTATATCTCCGGGGCGCGCCGATGTGCCGGCAAGACACGAATCTTGGTTTATCTCCTCTATCTGGCAGCCTTCATAACCGGGTTGAGTAATATCTCTGACTGTAACGCCAAGCATCACACGATTTTTGACATAACCATATTCTATTAAATCGTCAATTATCACTTTTGCTTCTTTAATGGGTATTGAAAACCCTATTCCCTCATAAGCGGGAGCAGAAATTTTTGCCGAATTTATACCCACAACCTGCCCTTGGGAATTGAGCAGTGGACCACCTGAATTGCCGGGATTTATTGCAGCATCAACTTGAAGACATTTAATTGCATAGCCAGTGTCTTCATACACATCCCGTGCCAGACCGGATACAATTCCCTCTGTCGTTGTCCATGAAAGACCACCGGCATTGCCAATAGCAACAATTTTATCGCCAAGCTTTAGCCCGGAGGAATCGCCGAACTGAGCAGGAGAAAGCTTTGCCGCACCGACTTTTATTACGGCAAGGTCGGTATCTTGGTCGGCTCCGACAACCTCGGCATTCTCATAAACTGTGCCGTCATATGTCTTTACATCAATGCGGTCAAATGCCCTGCCATCCTCGTTTGTTACCACATGCCAGTTTGTAATGATATAACCATCCGCGCTCATGATAATACCTGACGCAGCGCCGACTTGGGCAATTTGGCTACCCCCACCAAAGCCAAGGGATCCCTGACGTGCCCATAATGTGATAGCGACTGTAGAATCCAGATTCATTTGTACAATCGAGGGCGTACTTAGTCCTTTCGCATCCTCATCTTCTTCTACAATTTCAAGCACGGGTCCACTTACATTTGCTCCGCCTTTAGCAGATGAATTTATATCAGACGAATTCCCGATTGGTACTCTGTTTTGAGTCAGTGCCATAGCAAGCAATACCGACAAAGTTATTATTGCAGCCGCACATACAACGCTTAAGGTGGCAATAGCAATTGCGGCGCCTCTTTTTTTCTTTTTGGGCGGCTTGTTTGGCGGCATGCCCGGAGGCGGAACCTGCTGCCAATTGTATTGGTTATATCCTCCCTGCTGAAAATATCCGCCCTGCTGATTACTGTATGGAGATTGCTGGGTATATCGGTTTGTGCTTTCCGGCACTTTGTTTTGTGCGTTTATTCCGTAATGATACGTACAATCCTCAGCCGGAGGCTTATTGTCACCTGCCGTCCAACCCGTATTGCCCTTTTGATCATCTTGCATATTATTGCTATCGGCATTGGGGGCAGGACCATCCGCTTTAAAACTTGATGATTCGCTCTCATCATTGGTTTCGGGTTTCGTATGCTCATCCGTATTATTACTTTCATTTTCCGGCCTAAGGTTGTTTTCACCAAACCAGCTTGACATATCTGTTCCCGTCCTTTCGGTCGTTAATATACTGTTATTCTAACCCGTTTTTATGTATAACCTTTTAATAAATTTCTTATTTTTCATAAACAATTAGTAACTTAAAGCATTTCTAACGCTTCACCGCCTCGGAATCCGGCATCCAAAATTCAAATTCGCAATATTCGCCCTCTACCGAGCGAACAACGATTTCCCCGTAATGAAGATTGATTACGGTTTTTACAATAAACAGGCCGAGTCCCATGCCGTTTTTATCAAGGCTCCTTGATGTATCGCTTTTATAAAACCTTTCAAAAATATGCGGCATTTCATGAGTCGGTATTCCCTCGCCGGTATTTCGTATTGAAAAATAAACTCGCTTATCCTTGCGATATATGTTGATCGTCAACGTACCGCCATCGTTAATAAATTTGACGGCATTGTCCATTAGATTATACACTACCTGTCCGATAAGATCAAAGTCGGCAAGTACTTCGGTGCGTGTGCTGTCTTCAAGCCCTGTTACGGTAATATCCTTTGACTCTATGCGCTGTTCGAATGATAGAAGTATATTGCATACCTGTTCATTTAAGTCATAAAATATTGGCTTAATATTTAATTCGCCGTTGTCAATACGCGACAAGTCGAGCATGGATTTAACCAGTCGTGACAGGCGCTTAATCTCGTCGGATACAATTTTTAAATAATGATCTCGCTTTTCGTCGGGGATTGTGCCATCCAATATGCCGTCGATAAATCCTGCAATAGTAGTCATTGGAGTCTTAAGCTCATGTGACACGTTGGCAATAAAACTGCGCCGCATTCCCTCAACAGATGACAGCGAAACCGCCATGTTGTTGAGCGATGAAGCAAGCTCGGCGACCTCGTCCTTGCCACGCACAGGTATGCGAATGCTAAAATCCCCCACGCCAAACTTACGCGCGGCTGTTGCCATTTGACGCAAAGGTCTGACCATTCGGTATGTCATTAGATAAAGCGCAATGAAGGTTAGCGTCAAAACGCCTAATGCAGACAAAAAGAAAACCTGAAAATTATTCAGTAAATATTCACTAAGTCCTGCCGCCGAAGTGGAGGCAAACACAAAGCCTAACCGGATTTTTCCGTTATGCAGAAAAATTGGCTCGCCGATTGTGTATTGACGGCTTTGATACACGCCGTCAAGCTGTCCAACCTCGAAAAACTCTCCGTTTCTTACGTTGTCAAGTATTTCAGAAGAGAGAGTCACGCTCATAAGCAAAGACCGTGCATTGTCGGAACAGAGAATGACGCGTCCGTCATTGTCGGTAATAAAAATATAGGAATCTATCGTTGTTGCCATGAGATTGAGGTAAGGAGAAAGCGACGATTCCATAATGTGATAAGTTTGGGCAAATGTTTCGGCTGTGTTTTGTGCTGTAATGGTAGCCATGTTTTGCGTGTTTTCCTTAAGCAATGCTCTTTTATCGGCAACCCAGTAGCGCGTCGAAAAGAGCATTTGCATACCGCCCATCGCAGCAAAGCTGACGACGATTATCAGTGACAGAACAGTGAAATATTTAGCAAAAATGCTTTTGAACATACCGTCGTCCCCTTTTATAAAAGGCGATATCACTCGTCTTTGTCGTGCACCTCAAATTTATATCCCACACCCCAAACCGTTTTTAGCGTCCACTGGTCGGATACGCCGTCGAGCTTTTCCCGCAGTCTCTTTACGTGCACATCAACTGTGCGGCTGTCACCGAAATACTCAAACCCCCATACCTCGTCCAAAAGCTGGTCACGAGTATAAACACGGTTAGGGTTGCTTGCAAGATGGAATATAAGCTCCATTTCCTTGGGCGGGGTGTCAATTTGTTTCCCCTTAACACGCAATTCATAATTTTCCATATTTATGTAAAGGTTATCAAAACTTACTTTTCGCGTCTTTTGGCGGTTTTTACCGCTGCGCCGCAGCACTGCCTTGACACGGGCAACAACCTCTTTAGCCTCAAATGGTTTGACAACATAGTCATCCGCACCCAGCTCGAGACCCAGTACCTTGTCAAAAACCTCGCCTTTTGCAGTAAGCATGATAATAGGGCAAGTGGATTTTTTGCGAATCTCACGGCATACCTGCCAGCCATCAAGTTGAGGCAACATAATATCTAAAAGAATCAGGTCAGGTTTTTCTTTTTCAAAAAGCTCCAAGGCTTGTTTACCGTTGAAAGCAAGGCAAACCTCAAAACCGTCTTTTTCAAGATAAAGGCGCAAAAGCTCGCATATATTGCTGTCATCATCAACAACCAATATTTTTGCGTTGTCCATTATTTTTACCTCCATTTCTGTCTATTAATATTTTATCAAACTTTTTGTATAGAATGTGAATATTGTTTAAATAATGTAGCTATTAGTGTCAGTGGTCTATGTGTTTTAATGTTTTTCAACCGTATGAATATTACCATACAGGATAAACAAGGCGGTGATCCGATGTATAATCAATGCTGTAATAATGGCTAATAATCTGCCGGTAATCCCATCCTGCGTATTTTGCATAATTAGCTGCGCCCCACTGACTTAAACCGATGCCGTGCCCGTACCCAGTTGCCGACAAAGTAAGGCTTTGTTCACTGGAGGATATCACTTTAAAGGCGTGAGAACGCAGAGTAGACGGGCCTATTGCCATTCTTAACTGATGCCCGCTTACATATTTCTTTTTGCCGTCTTTATAATAATAAGCGTTTGTTGATATCACATAATGTCCGTTTTTGTCGAAGCTTTTTATAAAAAAAGGCTTGTCCCCTTGCTCAAAATTAATGTCCGTATTTAGGTAATTTTTTAAATTAGTATTAAGCTGTTGCATGGTTATCGTGTAGGTTGATTTCCATGAATCGGGCATATGCACTTCAGTTTCAAACTCACTCACAACACTTTGCAGATAATCGAGATTGCGACCGTATTCGTAAACCTCGTGATTGCTTGAGCTGAATCCGGGTGTGGATGCAGAATAAACCGCACATACCGGATTATTACCGGACAGCAGCTTTATTCCAACCACCTTGCCTACGGCATCATATATTTTTTTGTCCACAGTGTTGTTTAAATTGATGGTTTTGGCAGGCACTGTACAAGCTTTGTTATTCTCTTGATTAAAATATAATATGTAAGAATAAGATGCAATGGCCTGTGCCTTTTGTGCCGCATAGTCATTAGCCATCATACTTGATGAACCAATTTCGGCTTTGACAATACGCGCAAGTAGCATTTGCAGCTCTTGCTTGGTTTTTGGCTGCTCGGTTTTGCCATTTATTATCACTTTGCAATCAGACAAAAAATCCGATTCCGCAACCGAACCTGCAATAATTTCGGGAGCTATGTAATCACCGGGTAATGTTGGTGAGGTGGGAGCTGTTGTGATTGGCGGTGCAGATGAAGAAGTGGCAGTTGCCGTCTTTGATGTCGAGCCGCTGGTTGTGTTCGTCGTGCTGCTGGTAGATGGTTCGGTAGGACCTATAGGTTCATGCTTGGTGGTATTTGTTGTTGTAGTTGCTGGTATGCTCGCAGAAGTCATTTGTTTGTGTGATGAAGTTGTGCTTGACACAGTTTTGGCGCTTTCAGATTCGAATGTTGTAACAACAGTACCAGTGCTCGATGTCCTGGCTGTCACTCTATTTGTTTGTGTTTGCTGGTTTTCGCTATCCTTCTTTTGCCACTCTGACGGCATAACTGCATTGCTGTTATATGACGCTTCTGACAAATCAATATTCGTCTGTTCTCCGGGGCGCACCTTGCGCGCTGCAATAACAAGACGAGCACCTTCAAACTTTGCCACTTGCTCAAAACCTGTTGAAAGCATAAGCAAACAGTCACCCTCCTGTACATCAACCTGTCCCGAAGGCATGTTGTATAGTGAACGGGTGCGCAGATTTCCCGCAAAGCTTAAAAAATCGGCTTCGTCTGTAAATACCGCCTGGGTGTAATCAAATTGTGAACCAAACCCATCAGGCTCTTTAAGCACCATAACCGAAAAAATCTTCCAATGAGCTTTTTGATAAATCGTATCCATCTCTACAACGGGATGCTGCCGTAAAAAATCTAAATTGTTATAATACTGTAAAATATCTGAAAACATCTGTCCGTCGTTCGTGTTCTTTCCATAAACCACAATTGAGCGGTTGACCGACTCATGTGATATCAGTGCAGTTCTGCTGGAAAAATACGGAACGCCGTAAAACGAAGGTTGTTTATCAAAATTGTGGTTGTCGTAATACAAGCCCGATGTATAACGCATTATTGGATAGTTGATATTTGTGCCGTCAATTTTAACCCAACCCCTGACATCGGAATTGCGGGTATAGAGTGCGTAAAACTGAGTCAGCATACCATCAGGGAATTCCAAGTCACTGTCGGCGGCAATAACAGGATTGCTATCACTGTACATATCGGCAAGATTGCGAAACAGTCTTTGATTTTCAAGCGGGCGCAATACTCGAGTGTAAACAAATGAAAGCAGCATGCCCAATAAGATTGCAAACGATGCTAAGAGTGCTAATTTTCTTAAAATTTCAACCTTACTGTCACCTTTCCAAGGCAAAATTCTTTGCAATATTCCCTTTGTTTTTTTGCTTATATTGCTTTTGGGAATAACAGGTGTGTTTTCGTCATCGGACTGCAAAAGCTCCCCGCCTGCCATAACCGCAGGAAATGCTTCGAGATAACGCCGAACCAAATCAAGCGCATGGGACGTGGCGAGCGCGCGGATTGAATCACGGTCGGGCTTATTGTCCAATGCATCGATTGCAATTTTTTTCACCCAGACACGCTTTTCATCGGCAACCGCAATATAAACCGTTCCCACTGGCTTGCCTTCGCTTTGGTCGGGGCCAGCCACGCCCGTGATGCCGACGCCGATAGATGCATTCGAGATGA
>DHNF01000064.1:6953-13783 GCA_002409375.1 Ruminococcaceae bacterium UBA5423 | reverse complement strand
CGCACTCCCACAGCCATTGCCCCTGCAATTTCGGGACTGACCGTTCCAAAATTTTCAATCATTTCTTTAGGGATTCTCAACACCGAGTGTTTAATTTCGGGAGAATATGCGGCAATTCCGCATTCAAAAACTGCCGATGTGCCCGTCACTTCTGTCAATCTGCTTGAAAGCAGGCCGGCAGTGCAGGATTCGGCAGTTGCAATTTTCATGTTTTTATCTAAAAGCAAAGCTACAACAGCTTTTTGCAAGCTGCCAATATCTACTCCGAAAACATTAATGCCAAGTCTTTGGCGTATTTCTTCAGCGACCGGATTACACAGTTCGTAAGCTGCATTGCGATCCTTTGCACGGGCAGTAACCCGAAGAATAGCCTCGCCGTCTTTTGCATATGACACTACACCTGGATTTGCTTCGGACATCAAATCGGCAAGTCGCTCGTTTAGCACCGCTTCAGACAGTCCAAATACGCCTATTGTGCGTGAAACAATCGTGCCGTCCGTGAGATTTGATAAGTATGGAGCCACATAGTCGCTGAACATAGGCATAAGTTCGCCGGAAGACTTAGGCAGCATTATAATATGCTGTCCATATCGCGTAACAGCGCAACCGGGCGCAATGCCGTGGTCGTTGGGAAACACATAGCACCTGTCAGGCAGCATTGCCTGCCGACGGCTGTCTTCGGGCATTTCACGCCCGGTATTGCGGTAGTATTCGCTGATTCGCTCAAGGCTTTCGTCATGAATAATCAGCGGGGTGCCAACAACATGTGAGATTGCATCATGTGACCGGCATTCCTCGCCATTTTCAAGGCCGCCCACAATCACGACAAGATCATTGCGGCTTAATGCAATGCGAAGTGCGTCACGCAGATGATGACAGTCCCCGTCTACGTGCGTCAAATGAGTCAGCGCAATACCAAAAGCCGCCAGTTCATGGGTTAAAAACTGGCTGTTTTGGTTACCGTTGCCGACAGTTATGATTTCCGCATTCATGTTATATTACCTCTATATATTTCGTATTGGGCGTTTTCTGATGCCGGATATAGCTTCGTCAATTAATTTGTTCGCGTCAAGTGTCTCCTCTGCCTCTAAAACCTTTTCAAGCTTTGGACGGGTTCGCGGGTGGCGCGGCGTAAAAACCGTACAACAATCTTGATATGGTTGTATTGATATATCAAATGTATCAATCTTGCGAGAAATTGAAACAATTTCGTCCTTGTCCATGCCAATCAATGGCCGAAAAACAGGAAGACCGGCTGCAGCATCAGTACAGGCAATTGCCGGAATTGTCTGACTGGCGACCTGTCCGACGCTTTCGCCCGTTACGAGCGCCCCACATTCGAATCTGCCTGCGATTATAGTAGCTATGCGCATCATAAAGCGGCGCATAATAATCGTAAAAAGATCCTCGGGACAATTTTGACTGATTTGCTCTTGTATTTGCGTAAAGGGCACAATATAAAGCTCGGTGTTCCCGGTATATCGTGACAGCCTTTCTAATAATGATACTACTTTGAGTTCGGCCCTTTCACTTGTATACGGCGGCGAAACAAAATGTATGCAAAGAAGATCTATGCCCCTCTTTGCCATCATATAACCTGCAACCGGAGAATCTATACCGCCGGAAATTAACAGTGCTGCTTTTCCGCCCGATCCCACCGGCATGCCTCCCGCTCCCGCAAGCTGACGGCCGTGAATATATGCACCAAAATCGCGTATTTCAATAACTACCATAACATCGGGGTTATGCACATCAACCTTTAGATGAGAAAAACGGTCAAGCAGATAAGCTCCTGCCTGACGGCAAATTTCAGGAGATTCAAGTTCAAAAGTCTTGTCACTGCGTTTTGCCTCAACCTTAAATGTATGCGCCGCAGCAAGCTCATTATATAGATAATTTTCCGCCGCTTTCAAAATTGCATCCATATTCTTTTCGGTGACAACAGCTCTCGAAAATGCCGCAATGCCGAAAACCTCAGAAACACGCAGTGCTGCTTCGTCCATATCAAACATGCTGTCCATCGGTTCAATATAAATTGTGGACTGCGCTTTGCGTAGCTTAAACTCACCCAAAAGCTTTAGCTTATGGCGCAAATTCTTCAATAAAATTGATTCGAATGTGCTTTTGTTTAACCCTTTAAGCACAAGCTCGCCGGTTTTTATTAAAAGTATTTCTTTATTAGATGGCTCACATGCCGCGCACGAGCTGGGTAAGTGGGTGTCAGACATCATCGGCTATTCCTTGCCTTTCGACATTTATTATTTTTCAGTGGGATCGGTTTCGGTGTCGGTTGAGGACGGTTCGGTTTGATCAGTGCTTGGCGTGGTGGGCTCACCCGTTGTTTCGCTCGTGTCACCGCTTGTAGTGGTGTCATCACCGGTAGAGGTGACGGAAGTATCGCTGCCCGATGTTGATGTTTCGCTTGTACTGTCATTGCTGCCTTCTGTGGTAGTACCGCTTGCCGTAGTACTGCCTGTTCCGGATTGCGTGCTGTCGGATGATCCGGTGCCGGTCGTGGTGCGGTCAGTGGTCGGTCTATCGATTGGTATATATCCGGAGTAGGTCGTCGGTGTAGTGATATCCCTTGAAACTGTCGAGGTCGTTGATTTTGACCCTGGAATTGTATACCCTGTTTCGGTATAATGCTTGTGTGGAGCAAGCTTTTGGTTAACATACCACGCATACGGCATAATAACATCCTTATTTTTGACTATATCGGCAGAGCGAACGGCAACTGTTTCATTGTCGCGTACCCTGCGCGCAACAACTACGCAGCGGCCTTCCTTAAATTTCGCTTTGCTTTCAGCCGTACATGTGGACAGAATAAGAAGTTCGTCCTGTGCATTTACATTAATATTGTTAAAATCGTAAATTGAGCGCGCGCGTATGTTGGCTATAAAATTCTCAAAATCTTCATCGCTGCTGAAAGAAGTACGCAAATAGTCAAAATAAGGCCCGTCTTCCTTGCGCGTGCTTAAAAGCATTACCGAAAACACCGCATATTCGCCGCGTCTATACAATGTGTCCATTGTCAAAAGAGGCGCCGAACGCATGTAATTAAGATTGTTTAGAAATTTATTAAGCGGGGACAGCATTTGCCCGCTCGCCATATTATGCCCATAAATGATAAGTACACGGTTAAGGGCGTCCGGCGATTCCAGATTATTGCGCATATCAAAAAACAGCGCACCGTTTTTATTTTTTGCTTTTTGAAAATCGCGATATAGGTAATAGTCATTATCCCCCGAATACATTATGGGATAATTAATGTCAAGCCATTTGCCGTTCGCATCGGTATATTTAAACCAGCCACGTACATCCTGATTGCGTGCATACAGCGCCTTAAACGAATCCAACATTCCGTTTGGGTAATTAACGTCGGGAAAGTCGGCGGGAGGCGGCACGGGGTTGTCAGGATTGTAAAGCTCTGTTATCTTCTGATACATATCCTTATTTTTAACAGGTATGATTATCATGTCGTTTACTATATAAGATAATGAAATTATCAATGTAATCAGAGCAATAAAGAAGATGCATTTGCGAACAATCTCTAATGGCGGGTCACCCTTTTGGGGGATTACTCCCGAAATAGCTGCAACAACTCTGTCAACAAAGCGTCGCTTGCCGGTTGATGCAGTGTTGTACAAAACCTCATCGCCAATATTATGTTCTCCCACAATGGGATGCTCTTGCTTTTGCCAGGTGTATGTGGTGTCTCCGAGAGATACTGCCTGCACCGAACCATCGCCCAAATCCTGCTCCGTCCCATACTCTCGCAAGTCGGCACGCGCCTGCTCGACAACACGGATAGTTTCGGGGGTATCTTGTTCATTGTTTGTTAGACGAATATCAAGCAGCTTTTTTTTGTCAAATTTATCTGCCATTGCCGATCCTGCCTTTCAATTGTTGTATTAACTTCGAGCAAGTGTTAAAATGCCCTGCTCAAGCACTTCAAGAAATCTATCAACATCATTTATTGTGTTTGTGTGAGTAAAGCTTATGCGCAATGCCGAATCAATAACCCACTCGGGTAGTTTTAGCGCTTTCAATACCGGGCTTTGCTTGCCCTTCGAGCAGGCAGAGCCGCTTGAAACATACACGCCGTGCTGGGCTAAAAAATGCAGCATTGTCTCACTTTTTATGCCGGGAACTGAAATGCTCACTATATAAGAAACTGATTTTTCCGGAGACAACCATCTTACATCATTTAAAGCCTTGACTCCGTCTGCCAGCCGTTTTTTTAATGAATCATAGAGTTTTCGCTGCCGGTCAAAATGTGGTACGCTTGCGGCTGCGGCACCGAAAGCCGCTATCAAAGGCGACGCCTCTGTTCCGGCACGCAGTCCCCTTTCATGATTGCCACCAAAAACGCGCGGCAATACGCGCACGCCCCTTTTAATATACAACACTCCGCAACCCTTTGGTCCGTGTAATTTATGGGAACTTGCCGTTAGCAAATCAACATCAAGCTTTTTAACTGAAATGGGCAGTTTTCCCACCGCCTGGACAGCATCGCAGTGAATAAGCGCGTTAGGTGCTGATCTGCGAACAGCCGGCACAATGCGGTCAATTGGAAAATGTGCACCGTTTTCGTTGTTTATGGCCATAATGCTGACAACAACCGTGTCACTGCGGCATGCGTCCGCAACTTGTTCGGCCGATATAATACCATCTTGTCCGGGTACAAGGCGGGTCACTTCATAACCTCGGTGTTCAAGCTCGGTGCAGCAGGCCGAAACTGAAGAATGCTCAACGGCAGAGGTAATAACATGACGCCCTGCACGGCTTCTTGCTTCTATGGAACCCAGAATAGCGAGATTATTAGCTTCTGTCCCGCCGGAGGTGAACACAAGAGCGTCAGAACGACAACCAATCAGCCCGGCAACTTGCTCACGCGCAATATTAAGCTGTTGTTCCGCTTGGATACCGAGTGTATGCAGCGAAGATGGGTTGCCGTAGTATACAGTCATCATTTCCATCGCTTTTTTGGCTGCCAATGGATAAACTGATGTTGTAGCTGCATTGTCAAGATATACGTATTCCAACAGCTAACCTCCCAAATGCCGTCATTTCAGCACTTTATTATATAACATAATCGCTAATTATACAACCTTATAAATATGTCAATACTGTAAATTATAACAGTTTACATTAAATATTTTTATCAATCAGATACATCGCTTTCTAAAACATCTATACTACATATCAAAACACGGTTTATTGCGCTCATATCATGGTTGAATTTGTTCGCCTGATAGCTTATACTTATAACATCATAATACAACTAATATAAAGGGAGAGATTGCTATGAAAAAGACCGCAGTTTTGACAGCTTTTCTTTTGTCTTTTGGACAATTTTTCGCTGCCGCAGCAAGCGGCACACCCGCCACAGGGGAAAGAACCAACATTTGGCCCTACATATTTGGCATTGTCGCAATCGTGCTGATTGCAGCACTGTCATGGCTTTCTTATCTTTCCAAGAAAAATAAAAAATAATCTCTACAATAATCTCCAAGGAGTTGCAATGAAGTTAAAAACTGTTTTCCCGATTATGGCTTTATTATTGCTGATAAGTGTGTGGACAGTATCCGCAGCCAAAGGATATAAAAACGGACGCCTTTGGATTGTGCACGAGCCTGACACAATGTCCCCTTATGTTAATTGCTATAGTGAAAAAAAACAAATATCACAAAACAAACTGACCTGGCAGCAAAACGGCTATTCGGGAAAGTGCGTATCACTTAACGGTACAGGACAATATCTTGAAGTTGGATATTGGCAGCTTCAGATACACAAAATGACTGTTGCAGGTTGGTTTTATTGGCGCGGCGCCGCTGACGGACAGGATGAACAGGCAATGTATTCTCAGCGGCTTTTTACATTGTCCCACAACGACTATACCTATTTGACCTTAATGCCCCATGCAAAAAAAACCGAAAAGAAGGACAAAAACGGCAAAACGCTTGACGGCGTCTATATGGAATTTTCGATGGGTGACAAAAAAAATCGCGTAAAATATGAGCTTTACAATCCGGCAGATCCGGGTAAGGAGTCGTTTGGATTATCACAAAACAAGTGGCACCATATTGCTGTCACAATGGACGGACAATATTTGAAGCTTTATATCGACGGTCATTTGCGGTTTGAACAATTGTTAGTACTTGGCGTTGAGGAAATGCGAAACAATATGCTGACGATTGGTGCCGGCCGATGGGACGACCCCACGCTAAACGCATTGATAGACGAATTGGCAATATATGATTATGCAATGACAGCCAACGACATAAAAGAGCTTTGTTCAACCCCGCCTAATCCGGCATCATCGTTAACTAAAATGATAACAACCACAAGCACAGTATCAAAGAGTAATACAACAAAAGATTCTAATATTTTTGGATTGCCCTCATGGACCGTATGGACAGTGGGGGGGCTTGTTGCCATATTCATAATACTGTCTGTTGTGCTCAGCATTTATAATAAGCCGGATAATGCTAAAAAGGGCCGTTATAAACACTGAAGAATAAAAAATGAAGTCTTGACCGATTTTGATATTTCATGATAAAATATGTTAATGAAATTTTAATAAAACACTGCGCACTACGCAATTAATACTAATATTTGATTGAAAGATTATTAAAAGGATTTTTTGTGTCGGACAATGCCGGGCGACACAGGTGGTCGCCCAGCAAGGAGAACGCAAGCCTGACTCAAAAAAGACCGAAAAGATATTAATTTTTTAGTCGGATATTAGTATAGACTTGCAAAGCTTGCACTCATCAACTTATGCAATTCTGCTTGCAGTGTCGCTGAGGGTTGGCAGCATTTTAAAA
>DHNF01000064.1:6510-6809 GCA_002409375.1 Ruminococcaceae bacterium UBA5423 | reverse complement strand
CTGCCGTTTAGAGTGTGATGTTTTTAAAGACCTTTGCTGCTGTGGGAGGTAAACAGATGAGGACAATACGCGTTATTCCGTGCTTGGACATAAAAAATGGGCGTGTGGTAAAAGGAGTAAACTTTGTTGATTTGCGCGATGCCGGAGATCCTGTAGAGGTGGCAAAGGCTTATTCAAAGTCGGGGGCCGATGAATTGGTGTTGCTCGACATTACAGCTTCCAACGAAAGACGCAAAACCGTGGTTGATTTGGTGGCCCGAGTCGCTAAACAGCTTTCTATTCCGTTTACGGTGGGTGGC
>DHNF01000064.1:6048-6389 GCA_002409375.1 Ruminococcaceae bacterium UBA5423 | reverse complement strand
TTTACGGTGGGTGGCGGAATTGGTAATATCGAGGATTTTCGCGCAGTTCTCTCATGCGGTGCGGACAAGGTATCAATAAACACCGCGGCAGTCGAAGATCCTAAGCTAATTAATGATGCATCAAATGAATTCGGCAATCGTTGCGTCGTTGTCGCGATAGACGCACGACGGAGACGAGATGGGCGAGGATGGGACGTATACAAAAATGGCGGCCTTATTAACACAGGATTGGATGTTTTGGACTGGTCGGCGCATGTAGAGGCTTTAGGTGCCGGCGAAATCCTTTTAACCAGTATGGACTGCGACGGCACAAAAGGAGGCTACGACGTTGAGCTTACCGC
>DHNF01000064.1:5487-5914 GCA_002409375.1 Ruminococcaceae bacterium UBA5423 | reverse complement strand
GACGTTGAGCTTACCGCTGCGGTTTCGGATAATGTTAAGATCCCCGTGATTGCTTCGGGCGGTGCAGGTAATATGCAGCATTTTGCTGATGTTATATTAAAAGGCAAGGCCGATGCAGTGCTTGCTGCATCTCTTTTTCATTTTCATGAGGTAGATATAGTGCAGCTAAAACAACACCTTAAATCGCTTGGTATTGCCGTGCGTCCGGTGTTTTGAACAAAAGTAGAGGAAGGAAAATTTTATGACTGCTAAATACGTGTTTGTAACCGGAGGCGTAGTATCTGGTTTAGGTAAGGGCATTACTGCGGCTTCACTCGGTCGGCTTCTTAAGTGCCGCGGCTTGAGTGTATCGGTAAAAAAACTTGATCCTTATCTTAATGTTGACCCGGGTACTATGAACCCCATCCAGCACGGCGAAGTGTTTGTG
>DHNF01000064.1:4028-5305 GCA_002409375.1 Ruminococcaceae bacterium UBA5423 | reverse complement strand
CAGCACGGCGAAGTGTTTGTGACTGATGACGGCGCTGAAACTGACCTTGACTTAGGTCACTATGAGCGGTTTATAGATATAAGCCTTGGCCAGAATAGTTCGGTAACCTCTGGTAAGGTATATTGGCATGTGTTGCAAAAAGAACGGAACGGCGACTATAACGGGGGCACTGTTCAGGTAATTCCGCATATTACCGATGAAATAAAGCGCCGTATAATGCTGGATTCGGGCAAATACGATGTTCACATAATTGAAATTGGTGGTACGGTCGGTGATATCGAAGGGCTTCCTTTTCTCGAAGCGATACGCCAGTTTAGCATTGAACATGGTCGCTCTAACTGTTTGTTTGTTCACGTTACGCTTGTCCCCTATATTGCCGCATCCCAGGAAATGAAAACAAAACCGACGCAGCATTCGGTCAAGGAGCTGTTATCGCTCGGTATTCAACCTGATATTATTGTGTGCCGTTCCGAGCACCCGATTTCGCAGGAGCTTAAGGATAAAATCGCGCTGTTTTGCAATGTCAAAAAAGATTGCGTTATTGGAAACTCTGATTTGCCGATATTGTATGAGGCGCCGCTGGTTCTCGAAAATGAGGGGCTTGCCCATATTGTTTGCCGGCATTTTGGATTGAACGGACTTGTGCCCGATTTCAAAGAGTGGACAAGCATGGTTGAAACGCTGCGCAATCCTAAGAACTCTGTGACAATCGCATTGGTTGGCAAATATGTCTCACTACACGATGCATACCTTAGCACCGTCGAAGCACTAAAGCACGGTGGCATTCCGTCCGGCTTATCGGTTAGCATAAACTGGGTGGATGCAGAAGAGCTTAACGATGATACTGTTGACCAAATGCTGGGATCAGTCGACGGCATTCTTGTTCCCGGCGGGTTTGGCAGCCGTGGCATAGAGGGCAAAATGCTGGCAGCGCGTTATGCTCGCGAAACCGGTATTCCCTATCTCGGAATTTGTCTTGGCATGCAGATAGCTGTTATTGAATACGCGCGCAATGTACTGGGCTATTCTGATGCAAATTCAAGCGAAATAGATCCTTCGACCAAAAACGCCGTAATTGATCTTATGCCAGACCAGTGCAGTGTGCGCCAGAAAGGCGGTACTATGCGGCTGGGCAAATATCCGTGCGTGCTTGACATTCGATCAAAATCCTTCAAACTTTATGGTGAAGAGATAATTTATGAGCGCCATCGCCATAGATATGAATTTAATAATGATTACCGGGAGGTGCTTGAAAAAAACGGCATGTTGATGGCGGG
>DHNF01000064.1:3546-3801 GCA_002409375.1 Ruminococcaceae bacterium UBA5423 | reverse complement strand
GCTGTTTAAAGGGCTGATTTCAGCTGCTTTTAAGAGAAAGAATGCCGGTAAATAAGAAAAAAATTATTGGGAGATTCTTTGCTGCCGGCTGCGCGGAGAGAATCTCCTTTTATACTAATATGCGATTATATAATTTCCGAGGTTTTTTGTGCCGGACAAGGCCGGTGATGCAGGCGGACTGGCGCCCGGCAAAGAGGAGAACGCAAGATCGGCGCAAAAAAGACTGGAAAGATATTAAGTTTTTAGTAGGATATT
>DHNF01000064.1:1585-3432 GCA_002409375.1 Ruminococcaceae bacterium UBA5423 | reverse complement strand
TTAAGTTTTTAGTAGGATATTAGTGTTGAAAGGGGCGAGGATTTTGACTTTTAATTGCGGATCTCATTCACTTAAATTAGGAACGCGCACTTATATCATGGGTATACTTAATATCACCCCCGACAGTTTTTTTGACGGTGGAATGTATTACAATGCCGATGCGGCTGTTGATCGTGCACTTGAAATGGTAAGTGAAGGAGCCGATATAATTGACATCGGTGCTCAATCAACACGCCCGGGATATACCCGAATTTCTGCCGATCAGGAATGGGAACGCCTTTGTCCGGTGCTGGGCGCACTTAAAGAAAAAGTGAATGTACCGATATCAATTGATACCTTTTACCCGGAAGTGGCTGATGCAGCAATGGGCATGGGCGCCTCAATAATAAACGATGTGTCGGGAAGCCTTGAAAACGGAATGCCCGCCATAGCAGCGAAAACCGGCGCAGGACTTATTTTGATGCATTCGGGCAGGGGGTCGGATGATACCGGAAGCGGCGGCAATGCAATTAAAATGGTGCGCGGCTATTTTGAAAAAGCCCTGGAAACTGTTGCCTGCCAAGGTCTTGAGCTAAATCGAATATGCCTAGATCCCGGTATAGGTTTTGGAAAGAACAGGCAAGGCGATTTGATGCTTGTTGCATGCTTAAGTAAGCTTTTGAACGGCCTGCCACAAACAGCCGTAATGATAGGGGCATCGAGAAAACGCGTGATTGCCTCGTGCTGTGATTCGTCTATAAAGACAGACAACAGGCTTGCCGGTACATTGGCATTGCACACAATTGCGGCATTAAACGGCGCACATATTTTGCGCGTCCATGATGTTGCCGCTGCTGTGCAGGCTGCACGCGTTACAGATGCTTTAAAAGAGGTTGGTAATCGAGAGGAGAACTATGGATAAGATAATAATTAAGGGTCTGCATATTTTTGCTTATCACGGTGTCAACCCCGAAGAAAAGGAAAATGGCCAGACATTTGAACTCGATGTCACAATGCAGCGAAATTTGACTCAGGCTTGTAACAACGATTTGCTGAGTGCCACAGTCAATTATGCTAAAGTTATAAAGCTTATCACTAAGGTCATGCAGGAACAGTCTGACGACCTTATAGAGCGTGCGGCTCAGCGCGTCGCAGATGCTGTTTTGCAAGAATTTAATGTAGAATCGGTGACGGTATTTCTCAAAAAGCCCGAAGCTCCAGTAAGTGCAAAGATTGATTTTGCCGGAGTCGAAATAACTCGTACCCGAGTGAGCCAGCCATGAGCGGTGCGGTGTTGTCGCTGGGGAGCAACCTTGGTGACCGTGAGGATATGCTATGCAAAGCGCTTGGCGCACTATCCGCTTTGCCAAACACGACTGTATTAAGCACATCGTATGTTTATGAAACTCAGCCCGTTGGATATTTTAATCAACCGTTGTTTCTCAATGCCGCCGTGCTTGTAGATACCGAATTGTCTCCCCATACATTACTGGGTTGTTGCCTCGGCATTGAGGCAGCTCTGGGACGAGAGAGGAATATAAAAAACGGCCCGCGTGTTATTGACATTGATTTACTTTTGTATCAAGGTGTTTCATGCACGGGTGATGAGCTTACGCTACCGCACCCGCGTATGGCCCAGCGCGCATTTGTCTTGGTACCGCTTGCCGATATTTTCCCAAACGGAATTGTATTTGAATTTAATTTTAGCGGGCAAATTTCAAAGGCTTTTAATGACACCGGAGTGGTTAAATATAACAACCTTTGTCTTGACGAATCGCGTGTTGACAGGTAGAATATTTTATAATATTGTTTCTTGTTTAAAACATAGAGATAGCTTTACAGGGATTTTTTTGCTTAGCAAGGCGGAG
>DHNF01000064.1:0-1336 GCA_002409375.1 Ruminococcaceae bacterium UBA5423 | reverse complement strand
TTTTTAATGAGAATCAGTATAAGGAGTTACAGAAAGGAATGGTTTACATGGCGGAAATCCGCCCTTTTAACGCATTACGCTTTACCCCCAAAGCAGGAGATGTCAAAGAACTTACATGCCCTCCCTATGATATTATAAGCGAAGCCCAGAGAAAACAATACATCGAGCGCACCCCTTATAACATAGTCAGATTAGAGTTGCCGCGAGATGGTGCTAATCCGTATGCTGTCGCCGGCGAAACACTTAAAGACTGGCTGGACAAAGGCATTTTAGCCAGTGATGACAAGCCCGGACTTTATATATACGAAATTCGGTTTGAGCTTGAAGGGCGCAGTGATATAAGCGGCATTGAAGGCGGGAAGCACAGCGTAATGGGACTTGTAGGACTTGTAAAGCTTGAAGAATTTGAAAAGGGTGTTATACTTCCCCATGAGCATACCTTGTCCAAAGCCAAAACAGACCGCTTTAATCTAATGAAAGCAACCGCCTGCAACTTTAGCAGTATTTATGCTCTTTATAATGACGATGGCGGCGAACAAGAGACACTTGACATTATGAGCTTGGCGTCTTCCGAACAGCCGATATCCGAAATGACTGATGACGAGGGGCTGGAGCACCGGCTCTGGGCGATAACCGACGAGGCAGTCATCACTTATATCCAAAATCACATGGCTAATATGAAACTGTATATAGCCGATGGACACCACCGGTATGAAACAGCGTTAAATTACCGAAATTATATGCGAGCACAGGGTGTTCCCGAGGGTGCTGCCACCGATTATGTTATGATGGTTATGGTTGACATGAACCATCCCGGACTCGTAGTGTTTCCCACACACCGTCTAATACACGATATTGATTCACTTGATATGCCGTCATTGCTTGATTCATGCAGGCAGTATTTTCATCTAAGAAATGAAAATATATCTGCACTTGATGAAGCACTTGAGCATGCCTACCTGAGCGGCGAGCATGCGTTTGGGCTATATACGGGTGGAAATACATTCGCACTGCTGACACTGCGTGACAGCGATATCATGAATAAGCTTTTGCCGTCTCTATCACCTGCGTCGCGCAATCTTGATGTTACAATACTGCATACACTTATTCTTGAGCGGTTGCTCGGTATCGACAGTGAAAATATGGCACAACAAAAGAATCTTACATATACACGCGATATTTCGAAAGCAATAGATGGCGTGTCTTCGGGAGATTACCAATGTGCCTTTGTTTTGAATCCGACTCGTGTAACTGAAATAAAAGATGTTGCATCTGCAGGCGAAAAAATGCCGCAAAAATCTACATATTTTTATCCTAAGCTTATTACCGGCCTGGT
>DHNF01000093.1:15611-17186 GCA_002409375.1 Ruminococcaceae bacterium UBA5423 | reverse complement strand
GTTTTCTTTCTTTTGTTGCCGGCTTTCAATCGCTTGACCGCTCTTTATTCGAGGCAGCTTATATTGATGGCGTTCGAAATCGTTGGCAGGAAATGTGGTATATTACTCTGCCCCAGATGAGTCCACAATTGCTGATAGGTGCAGTGTTGTCTATTTCGGGATCGTTTGCTATCGGCTCACAATGTGCGGCATTAACAGGTTTTCCAAGTACGGATTACTCCACACATACAATGGTACTGCATATACAGGATTATGGAAGTAATAGGTTGGAAATGGGGTATGCCTCTGCTGTAGCTGTTGTACTGTTTGCAATTATGGTTACAACATGGACACTAATCAATAGAGCAATTAAATGCTTTACACCGGATTAAGGAGGTGTCATGATTATGAAAGCCGGATCTCGATCCCGTTCTCGTATAGGAAACATAATATCACTTGTCTTTTTGCTGTTAATCGGCACATTTATAATGCTGCCCATATATTATTCAGTAATTAATGCATTTAAACCGGTGAGCGAGCTGTTTTTGTTTCCACCTCGTTTTATCGTATATAGGCCAACACTTCAAAACTTTTTAAGTATATTACGCGTTCAGTCTCAATCACTTGTGCCTATGGAACGGTATGTTTTTAACAGCGTATTTTTAACCGTAGTATCCACCGCGGGTTATGTTTTGATAGCTATGATGGCCGCCTACCCTCTGGCTAAGCATAAATTCCCCGGCAAAGCTATTGTTCAGAAAGTAGTGATATTTGCTATTCTGTTTCGTCCAGAGGTTACAGCATTACCCCAGTATATGTTGATGGCAAAAATGAACATTCTTGATACTTTTTTTGCATTGGTTTTACCTTTAATGTCTGGGTCGTTCGGTGTATTTTTAATGGCGCAGTTTATATCAAGTGTGCCGGATGATATATTAGAGGCTGCCAAAATTGACGGGGCAGGTGGCAAGTCCATATTTTTCAGAATCATTGCTCCATCTGTTAGACCGGCTTGGCTAACCCTTATTATATTTACGTTTATTGCAGGATGGGCCACTTCAGGAGGCCAATTTACCTACAGTGAACCCATGAAGCTGCTGCCAACCATGCTTGCGCAAATCAACTCCGGAGGCATTATACGAGCTGGTGTTTCTGCCGCCGTGTCTGTGCTTATTATGTTGCCGCCAATTATAGTATTTTTGTTTTGTCAAAGCTCTGTGATAGAAACCATGGCTCACTCGGGCATCAAATAAAATATGGAAGGAGAGATGCTTGTGAGGAAACAGTATAAACGCAAATATATGCTTGTCAAAACACTTAGTCTTGTGTTGGTTTTTCTGATGCTTGCAATGCCTTGTGCGGCTCTTAGAGAAAGCAGTGATTACATATATACCCCGATTGGAGTTTCTGTACCTGCTCCTGCATCATATTTTGTTGACACAGTGCTTTATGGTCCTGATATGGGGTTTGATGCGCTATGGAATCCCGAGGATATATTCGTTGATAATGATAGCAATATCTATATTGCCGACACAGGCAATAATCGTATTCTAGTTGTCGACAATACCTTTTCACCGGTTGATATTATTGATAAGG
>DHNF01000093.1:13824-15411 GCA_002409375.1 Ruminococcaceae bacterium UBA5423 | reverse complement strand
TGATATTATTGATAAGGTAATATTCGATGGACAACCGGAGTATCTCAACCGGCCAAAAGGAATATATAAGCAACCCGACGGATTACTGTATATTTGCGATACCGAAAACCACAGGGTGATTGGTGTCGATGAAAACAAAAATGTTGTCCGGCTTATGAACGATAAGGATCTAATTGTTGTCAATGAGAATATCGATTTCCGTCCTGAAAAAATTGTCGTAACTGAAGACGGCATTGCGTATATTGTTTCGTCTGATATTTATCAAGGTATTGTATGTTTTGATGCCGATGATGGATTCACTAACTTTTTCGCCCCAAACGGGGTAAAGGTGACAATTGATGTTGCAATACTTAACATGTGGAAAAATATATTCAGTGACGAACAGCAAGAATCCATGATTAAAACATTGCCCTCTCCCTATAACAACATTTATCTAAGCTCTGATAATCTGTTTTATACGACTGCTGCCAATGTCAATGAGGGAGATGAAATAAAATGCTTAAACCCTTTAGGTATAAACATTCTTCGTACACCACAGCATAAGTCAGGCGGTACCGCCTTTGGAGACCTTGAGGTGTCTTATGAGAATAATGAATATGTTACAAGCCATTTTATAGATGTGCATGCAGATGAAAGTGGTATATTTGCCGGGCTGGATGTTACCCGCAACCGAGTGTTTCAGTATGACCGTGAGTGTAATCTGATATGCGTTTTTGGCGGTACAGGAACACAGGAAGGCCAGTTTGGCAAGGTAGCTGCCATTGAGAAAATAGGGGCTCAATATATTGTTTTGGATAACCACAGGTGTTCAATTACTGTTTTCAGTCCGACGACATATGAGAAGGAAGTGCTTTCGGCACTTGAATACTATAATAAGGGTCTTTATTCAGAATCAATTGGTTTGTGGAAAAATATATTGTCAAAAAATTGTAATTTTGCCGTTGCGTATAGAAGTATAGGTCGTGCTTATTTACAAGAGAGTAAAAGTAAGCAAGCAATGGAAATGCTTAAAAAGGGAGAGGATAAGTACTTTTATTCGTTGGCTTTAAAGGAATATAGGAAAGAATTTGCACGCCGATATCTGCCATATTTCATTGTTGGCATAGTTCTTGCGGCTTTTATTTTGTATCGATTAGTCAAGCTAATACGCAAAAAGCTGCTTGATGAGGGGGCTTAAAGGTGAATAACATAGCAAAAATTGCAGTGGCGCTAAAATTTCAGTTCAGGCGGTTAAAACATAGTGGTTTTTCCGATGTGAATAAAGATAAATCTAAATTTTTATATCCATTTAGGTTGTTTTTACATCCTATAGCTTCTTTCAGTGATATAAAATATGAAAACAAAGCCTCAATGCTGATTGCCAACATAATAATGCTGTTATATTTTATTGTGCGTGTTATCCAGGCAACATCAACAGGGTATTTATTCTCGGTTTACAGATCGAATGAAGTCAATGTGTTTGTGATTTTTGTGCAAACAGTCGGTGTGGTTTTTTTGTGGGCGATATGCAACTGGGCATGCTGCACATTGTTTGACGGCGAGGGCACTATGAAAGAAATATGGATAACAACTGCTTATAGCTTCATG
>DHNF01000093.1:10373-13670 GCA_002409375.1 Ruminococcaceae bacterium UBA5423 | reverse complement strand
ATCCGGTAGATATGGTCTGTATCGATAATACTTTATACAATACAGACCATATCTACCGGATGGACAATTTTACTGGTGTTTTTAGGTATGACT
Source organism: Ruminococcaceae bacterium UBA5423 (assembly GCA_002409375.1). Classification (GTDB taxonomy): domain Bacteria; phylum Bacillota; class Clostridia; order Oscillospirales; family Acutalibacteraceae; genus Avimonas. The sequence goes on along the minus strand of DHNF01000093.1, from coordinate 13,577 downwards.
GTAGTGCAGCAGTTCAGCGTTAAAAAGACTATTCTTCTTGCCGTTGTTACACTAGCTTCAATAGTGGCACTCTGTTTTCTATTTTTGCTGTTTTTTAGTATTGTGCAGCAGATGATCGGATTTGTCTCAAATATTATTCTTGAATTGTCTTACAAATAGGGGGGGAGCTGTATGAAAAAATGGATGGGAATTATTTCGACCATACTAATAATATTGGCAAACTCCGTTGTTGCACAAATTTCGGCAAATACGAATATTGAGAATACGAAAAGCGAGGTTGACAATCAGCAAAGTCTAATTAATTCCGTTCAAGAAGGATTTACGCGAGTTACAGAAAATGGTAAGTTATCACTTTGGGTTAATACTGAAAATGCTGACATAATGATTGAAGACAAATTTGCAGGTTATCGCTGGTTTTCAAACCCGATTAATTTAAACGATGACTCAACTGCCTCAAATTCGATGAAAGAACAGCTCAAAGCACAATTATGGGTATCTTTTTTGGATGAAATTCGAAATGTAGTTACAGTAGAAAGCCATACCCATTGTGTTATGAAAAACACTTTTGAAATAAGGCTTGTGAGAAAAAACAATCAGATTGTCGGGGTTAAAACTACCTATGATTTTCAAGATAAAACACAAATGTTTAAGATTTCATTACAATTTACTTTAGAGAATGGATATTTAGAAGTATCGATATTGTACGATGAGATAGAGGAATACGGTACTTCTGTCATTTGTTCAATAGATTTGCTGCCAAACTTTGGGGCGGGAAGTATTCAGGATGACGGCTATCTGTTTATTCCGGATGGCAGTGGCGCTCTAATAAAGTTTGAAGATAGCTATAAAGAAGCATCCGATTATAAAGAAAGCGTTTACGGCAGAGATCCTGCTGTTAATCTTCTTCTCAGAACGGTGCCCGATAGCCAGACTATAAGGATGCCGGTTTTTGGAATAAAGAAAGACAATGCTGCTTTTATAGGAGTAATTGATGAGGGTGATGCAATTGCATCTATACGAGCATCATCAAACATTCGAGTGTCTTCATATTCAACCGTAAGTGCATCATTTGTTTACAGAGAAAACGACAATGCCGGAATTGTTGATAAGGATTCACTTGTTCGCACGGTGCGTATGGCGGACAAAAGTCCTGCATCCACATCTCCTGTTGTTAGATATTATTTTCTTAGAGGTGAAGATGCCGATTACAGCGGTATGGCACGCATCTACCAATCTTATCTTGTTAATAAATACAATTTAAAAAGGCTAACTGAAAAATCATTTTCACCTCTGCTATTAGAAATTTTCGGCCTAACTGAATATAAAACCAATTTTTTAGGCATCCCAATCAAAAAGCCTGTTGTAGCTACCACTTTTAAACAGGCTGAAGATTTTATAAAATCTCTAAAAGATAATGGTGTTTCTGGCGTTTCAACAGCACTATACGGATTTCAAAAGGGAGGGTATCAGAAGAAAACAATAGCAAAAGAAAGCTTTGACTCAAAAGTCGGAGGTAAAAAAGGATACAAAAGATTACTGGATTATGCTGATGCGCCCGTATATGTTTCTTATGACTTAGTACAAAATTTTTCAGCAGTAAACTCTCTTTTAAAAGGTGAAAAATATATTCGCAATTTAAACGGTATGACAGTAGTCCGCGAGAAAGGCACTTTAAGCTCGGGATCGTGGAATGGGTCGCCCAAATGGCTGATAACCTCGGCGTGGAGATTAAAAGACCTTTGTGATAATCTTTTGTCCCGAGTTACACCGACTCAAAACTCAGGCATTGTTTTCCAACACATGGGCAAAATGATATATAACAATTTTTCGCCAAATGCTAATACAGACAGACAACAACTTAAGTCAAGTTATCAAAGCATTTTGAAGAAATCAAAAACAGTGCTTGACCATGTGGCGGGTGAATGCGGCAATGTTTATCTACTTAGCGGTGTTGATATGATGTACGAAGTGCCGTTAGAGTCCAGCAGATTTCAAATAATTAGTGAAAGCGTACCTTTTTATTCAATGGTATTACACGGTTATGTTAATTTACATTCTGAAAACTTAGGTTTATCTCATGACCAGTATTCAATGCTTTTGAAATGCATTGAATCGGGGGTGTCATTGACATACCGTGCAACTAATTGCGATGCGGGTAAGCTTACCAATACTGCACTAAGTTTTCTTTATAATACTCAATTTTCTGATTGGAACGAGGTAATTGCAAAAAACGTAAAAGAATATTCAGATATTCAGAAAGATTTATATACTCAAAGAATTATTGCTCATATGTATGAAAAAAATTTAAGTATTACTACATATGAAAACGGTACTGTGCTTATTGTGAATTTTACGAATGACAATCAGCAATATAACGGTGTTTCGGTACAACCGAAATCGGTAAAGGTTATTGGTTAAATACTTGTTACTGGATCCAAAAAAATGAAAGAAGGAATTAATATGGGTGATGTTATTGCATGTAAATCTTTTGAGCCAATTGCTGCCGGGCAGGATGGTTTGTTGCTTAATAATCCAGACAGAGGGTTTCGCGCCGAGACAGTTTGGTATGTAAAAGAAATGGCTGAAAAGCCTAATGTTAGAGCATCTTTGTCTGAAAAGCTGGATACATATCTAAACGGTTGCCTGCCCGAAAGAATCAAGCTTAATATGGCATATATTTACCTTACGCATTACCGAAATATGGATATTCCGCCAGAGGGGCTTGAAGCAATCCAAATCTTTTTTGATATATGCCGAGAGCGCAGAATTAAGTTAATGACACGATTTGGCTATTGTGACAGTTTTTTAAACCTTTCCACTGGGGCAAATGAGGATACATTAATACGTCATATAAAACAATTAGCGCCTCTTGTTGCAAGAAATAAGGATGTTATTCACACAGTGCAGTGCGGTTTTGTCGGTGCATACGGAGAATGGGTTCCAATTTATCAGCAGCCGTCAGTTAATTATCGAAATATAATATGTGCTATTGTAGAGAATTTAACATTGCCAAATGGCCTGTTTTACCAAATACGACTTCCGCGATATAAAAATGAAGTAAGCGATTTGCCCGAGATTTACAATAACATAGGCTTTAATAATGATGCTTTTTTTGGTGAGCAGAGGCTATATGGTTGGGAATCCGGTGATTTTCAGGTTGGACATCCAAACGATGAATGGGAGCAGGTGATACGAGAAGCTGCA
>DHNF01000093.1:8278-10104 GCA_002409375.1 Ruminococcaceae bacterium UBA5423 | reverse complement strand
GTATGGTTGACGGTATGGAAGCAATACTTGAGCTTGCGCATCATCGACATGCATCGCTTAGCTGTTGGCATGGATATAAGGAAATATCCTCTGATTGGGAGCCGACAACCGTTATGGGACGGTGGAAAACTCAGCCTATTACAGAAGAACAGCTTAAAAAAAATAATATAGTGTATTGCACGAATTGGTTTTATGACAAAAACGGTAAAAAAGTTGAGCGCAATACTTTTCAGTTTGTAAGAGATTATCTTGGCTATAAACTTGAAGCTCAGCAAGTTGTTATAACCGGTATATGCAAACCTAAAAGTACAATTCATATAAATATGTCAATAAAAAACTACGGCTTTTCAGCTGCATTTAATCTTGAAAGCGGTTTTGCAATGCTGGATTCGAATAACCTGCCTATTGCAACTTCAAAAGCCGGAGAACCATCAAGCTGGTACAGCCATTCTCCTTATGATTATCAGGATACGGAAGTCCCCATCCATTTACTGGAAGGTGATTTAACTTTGCCAGAAACTGCGGGCAGATACAAAATTGCATTTTATCTTAAGAACACTTTGGGAGATTTTGCATGTATAGGAAACCAAATTGAAAACATATACGGTTATCAAATACTTCACGAGATAGTACTAGACTAAAACATATCAAAAAGTGCAGAAACCATACCGCATATTTTATATAAAAAATTCAACGCTGTTGATATAATTAATAATAAGGTACAAATAATGCAACTGTATTTAAAAATTTATTAAAGAAAGGGTTGAAAAGAAAATGATGAAATGTGTACGAAGTTCATGGGGCGTACTTGGTCTTATGTGTTTTCTGTTTACCATGGTTTTCGGTGGCTTAATAATGGCCAAGGCCCAAGACTCTTACACCACGGTTATTCCTCCAGTATTTACTGAAACGGTTAATGTCGGCGAAGATTTTCCGGATACGGTAGTTTCGGATGGATCTGCAATTGCAGTAGAAAATCCTTGCAATTTTGGAGCAGCCCCGGGATTGCAGGTGAATACTACTTTTAGGGTGGATTTTGAAGGGGCAAAAGGCGGCAAGGGCGTAATGGTATATATAAAAGCCCCTGATAATGAAACCGATACCAGGGTTGCAATTTATCTTATCAAAAACACATTTAAACAACAATATCAATATGGGTATACAAGCTGGTTTACATTAGTTGATGGTGACAAAAGTTGGACCGAGAGGACTATCGATAATTATGGACCAACTTTGCCCACCGGATTTGAAGGCTATCTTTATATACCTTACGAAAACATAACATATCCCGAAGAAATAACCGACGAAGATTTAATAAATGGTATGCAAGTATGGTTTACCCCGGATAATAATGGTGACTTTATTATGAGCGCACCAATTATTGTTATGGGTGACAATTTAGTTGATGGTAAGCCGTCGACAGACAAAGTAATAGTTGATGGAGAGCCTACCGATTTGTTTGAATCGGATGATCCAGGCACGCCACCAACTGAGCCTACAGTTCCGTCGCCTGAACCCGGCGAAACTCCTGATTTCACAATGGTCGTGCCTCCAAAATATGTTTCATATCAAAGTGGCCAGGCGTCTGATGTGACAGTTAATGTTGGTGAGGCCTTTCCCAATACTGTTATAGCACGCGGCACAGCAACTGCGGTTGAAAATCCATGCAATTTCGGTACTGCTCCCGGTATAAAGGCTGCAGGTGGATTTGATGTTAATATTTTGGGTGCAAAAGGCGGCGTCGGTGTAATGATTTATGTAAAAGCACCTGACAATGAAAATGAAACACGCCTAAAAACATATTTAATAAAAAATATTTACACCGG
>DHNF01000093.1:7226-8125 GCA_002409375.1 Ruminococcaceae bacterium UBA5423 | reverse complement strand
CAATATGGATATGCGGATTGGTATACTCTTAACAAAGGCGATTCAAACTGGGAGTCACAAAGAATTGATCAATATGGACCGATGTTACCCGCAAAATTTGAAGGTTATATTTATATACCTTTTAGTGCTATAACACTTACGGGTGCAAGTGAGGTTCAACCCATTTCCGATGATGATGTAATTACCGGTATGCAGGTCTGGTTTGTCCACAATGATCAGGATGAATTTATTATGAGTGCTCCAATCATAGTTTCTCCGCATGGGCTGAAAAATGATCTGCCCACGACAGATAAGCTTATTGTTGACAGCAAAGAGGTAGAATTGTTTGCAGGAATGGGCGGTGATGATCCTGGTGATGAACCCGGCAATGAAGACCCGGGTGATGAAGATGAACTGCCTGAGATTAACTATGGCAATTTAGACATTACGGAAATAAAGACACCAAATCTCAAGGGTGACTTTTTGAATTCATTTAAAAAAGAAGGTTTTGATGACTGGAACGAATTAAATTCATCTGAAAAAGTAAAAAGCCTTGTAGGTATAGGTCCATATTCATCAATTAAGATAGAGAAAGAAACTGGTGCGGTGGACGAAAACAATGATCTGTTGTGCTCTTTTTATCCCGATACTTCCGAGAGTGATGGCGGCGAATGTCTAATGGGTTATATAAAAATGCCTGAAGATTCAGAAGCTACTATCATGAAATGGCTGCTTAATTTTGTAGACTCGCACGGGCGCAGCATACCGGCGTTTGTATACAACGGAGCGTGCTACATGATGGCAAGAGGCGAAACCGAATGGACACAGGTGCCGATTAATGCATATTACTTTGATTTGCCGGCTGGGTTTGACGGCTATATACGCTTCGATTATAAAACCCTATATTCGCCAAACCTTGA
>DHNF01000093.1:2977-7053 GCA_002409375.1 Ruminococcaceae bacterium UBA5423 | reverse complement strand
GATTACAAGCTAAGTACGGTTCATCTGTATGTGCCAAATACAACGGGTGCCCCGATTTATGTTCATCCTACAATGTTAATCACACATTTAGGCGATTCTAAGAACGGTGCATATATAAACGGAAACAAACGTGCAGCTCTTAACATCTTTACCGGAGAAGTATTGCAAAAGGACGATCTTGTAACTCCACTGAAAATCGGTGATATTCTTAAAAATCTTCCTGCCCCAACGACAGATAAAATGATTAATGACTGGTCAGAGGATGATGTTACAACATCAACTGCATATTTAAGCTGGGAGGCATATGAAGGTGCCGATTCCTACCGGGTTGATATTTTCAAGAAAATTACTGGAGCTGAGGGCTTGGAGTTCCTATATGCTGATACAAGAATTGCGGAAAGCAATAGTATAACACTCACTGGGTTGACTGCTAATACACGCTATGCGGTTATGGTTACGGCTTTAGATAGTGAAGGCGAAGAACTTGCAATTTATGATTATTGCAATTTACAAACGCCTCTTGAGGATAGCGATGATGTAACAGATCCCACAACCGAAGATCCAGATGACGATGATGATGTTAAGACAGGATATTCTAATTCGAACGTTTTAAATGCAATAATGACATTTATCGCGGCCGGCGCTTTAATAGTGCTCTTGACATATAAAAAGAAGGCAGTTTAGTATACTTCAATGTGTGCATCGGCAATAAGGAGTACAAATTTAATGAAGAAACTTTTTGTTATATTATTATTTATTTATTTTTTGCTGAGTGCATGCACAACAGGTCAAGGTGAGCAAAGCACAGGGAGTACAACTGTTGGCATTACAACCGATACAAGTAATACCACAGTCGGTACTCCGGCTCCCGGCAGTAAATCAAAAATCACTTCCACCGAAAGGAGCTCGACAATGGCAACCAAGCAAACCGTAAGTACTGTAACTACAGCACAGTTACAGCGCGGTCTGATTGCCGATTGCAAACCAGAGCCGCTTTATGCGGGTCAAGATGAGCTGTTATTTAATAACCCTGACAGGGGTTTTCGTACCCACCTCACTTTTTATGTAAGTGAAGCTATAGAAATGGGAACGCAAAAGTATCTTGACTGGAAATTCGGTATATTTTATGACCACTTAAACGAACCCTGCAAGCTGATGATGGTTTATATATACATAACAGATTACAGAAATATGGATATTACACAGCAGGGTATGGATATTATTGAGGCACTGCTGGTGCGCAGCAAGCAACGCGGGATTAAGCTTATGCTTCGCTTTGGATACTGCGATGATATGCGCCATACTGAACGTAATGCCAATGAGGAGACTATGATACGGCATATAAAGCAGTTGGCACCTCTTGTAAACAAGTATAAAGATGTCGTACACAGCATACAGGATGGTTTTATCGGCGCTTATGCAGAATGGCATTCACAGGTACCCGAGGTTAATAAGGGACGTGTTTTAAATCACATTTTGAAATACCTTGTTGAGCCAAACGGCATATATTTTCAGGCCCGACTTCCTGAATATAAAAATGAAATACCGTCTATTGATCCGTATTATGATATGATTGGATTCCATAACGATGCAATGTTCGGTGCACAGACGAAGGATGGTTGGGAATCAGGAGGATTTCAATTAGGTACAACTTCATGGCATCAGGTTGTAACCGAGGCCTATAAAACGCCGCAGGACGGTGAAATGTTTGTTAATAGCAATCTATTACAAACAAACCGAATACCTACGGGAATTGAGATTATTCGAGAATTAAGTCAGCATCGGCATACTTCGATGAGTATATGGCATGGTTACCGAGAGATGGCGGGCAGTGATACTGCAGTTATGGAGCGGTGGAAAAAGCAAATGGTTACGCCTGTACTGCTTGAAGATAACGGTATTGTTTTCTGCCCAAACTGGTTTAAGGATAAAGCGGGTAGGGAAGTTGAACGCAATGCGTTTGAGTTCATACGAGATCATCTTGGTTACCGGATAGAAGCTCAGTATATAAAGGTTGAAGAGGGTAAAAAGCCGGGCAGTTTGGCTAAGGTAACGCTTGATTTAAAAAATTATGGATTGTCAGCAGCTTTTCATATGAGAAGTGGTATCGCTATTCTTAATAGTGAAAATAAAGTGGTTTCCGAAGTGGAAGCGGGAACACCTGCCGATTGGCACAGTCATGACCCTCATTCTTATCTTAGCACAACTGTTTTATCTCATACTATTAAAGCCGATCTAAAACTTCCTTCAAAAAAAGGATTTTATAAAGTGGCGTTTTTTTTGAATAACACAATGGATGATTATGCACGCCTTAGCAACAATGTTGAGTACATCAACGGATACAATGTCTTATGTGGATTTGAAATTTAAAGAGGAGATGCGTATGAGAATAAGGATATTAGCTCTTGCTGTGTCGTTGTTATTATTATGCGCTGTCGCGTTGTTGGGGTGCGGTGGCAATAAGAATCCTTCGTCTTCCGATTCAAGCGATGTCAGTCAACCATTAGCTTCATCAGATGATACAAACATAAGCTCCGACACCACGGTTACGGACAATACAACAACTGATGAATCTAAGCCGGTTAAAACCACAACAATGCATTATCCAAATACAACGGCATCCCATTCCGGCCCGAAGGTTAGTGTTGCGGTTCAGAAAAATTTGACACCGCTCACATCTGAAGGCGATATGCTTTTACTGAATAATCCGGATAGGGGATTTAGAACAGAGTATGTATGTAACGTCAAGGACGCAGTCGACAGCGGAAATCCAACCAGCTATTTTTATGGGCGGTTGGACAGTTATCTGAATACTTTAGGTGAGCCGTGCAAGTTGATGTTGGCTTATGTTTATCTTACAGAGTATCGCAATACCGAGATAAGTGATGTCGGCATGGAGGCAATACAGGCATTCTTTGATTTATGTCGTTCAAAAGGTGTTAAGTTAATGCTTCGTTTCTCTTATTGCGACAGTTGGCAGAACCTATCAACGGGTGCAGATCAGACTACCATCATACGGCATATAAAGCAATTGGCATCTATAGTCAAAAATAATGCTGATGTTATACATACTTTGTCTTGCGGATTTGTAGGCGCATACGGCGAATGGGCAAAAGTTTATCAGGTACCACCCGTAGATTACGCCACAGTAATAAATAATATTGTAAAGTATTTATGCGAGCCGAATCAATTGTTCTTTTCAATACGACTGCCTCAATATAAAAATCTTATTAACAAATCGAGTCCCTATTACAATATGATTGCTCATAACAATGATGCAATGTTTGGGGCTCAGACCAAAAAGGGCTGGGATTCTGAAGGGTATCAATTAGGTACAGACGAATGGAATCAGGTAATTAAAGAAGGCTACCTTACACCGCAGGATGGAGAAATGTTTGTCAATGTAAATATGGTTGAGACTAACCGCAAACCGTCAGGAATGGAAATTATACTTGAAACCACACAACACCGCCATGTATCGATGAGTTTCTGGCACGGATACCACGAGGTTGGCGCAAAAAACCCTGAAGCAGTTATGAATGCATGGAAGACTGAGTATGTAACTGAATCGCTATTAAAAAATAACAATGTCGTATATTGCCCGAGTTGGTTTAAAAATGAAAAGGGTAAAACTGTACAACGCAACGCTTTTGAGTTTATTCGCGACCATTTAGGTTACAAAATTGAAGCTCAGAATATTAAGGTTACAGGAAACGGAAAAGCAGGCTCGACAGCGTCCGTTACAATGACATTAAAAAATTATGGCATGGCTGCAGCTTTCTACTTAGAAAGTGGGTTTGCTATTCTTGACGAGGATTACGAATTGGTTTCTTCAATCAAGGCTGGAAAACCGTCAAGCTGGCATAGCCATTCCACAACAAATTATAAGGATACCAAAGTGCCTACACATACGATAAAATCAAATGTAAAGTTGCCGTCTAAGTCGGGGCGTTATTACTTAGCATTTTACCTAAAGAACACTATGGATGATTTCGCCAGGCTAAGCAATAAAATTGATGTTGCCGACGGATACAATTTAATCCATGCATTTGACATTTAGAAAGGTGTGTCTTAAA
>DHNF01000093.1:2262-2799 GCA_002409375.1 Ruminococcaceae bacterium UBA5423 | reverse complement strand
CATTTAGAAAGGTGTGTCTTAAATGAAAAAGTTGTTGACACGGATTTTATTGCTTGTTTGTGTTGTTGCAATTATAACAAGCCTAATAGCCTGTTCGGGCAAGTCTGAAGAGTCACAGATTTCAAATTCATCTACTGTAAGCAGTCAAACTGATAACCCTGCTACAACTGACAATGATATTTTAAAGCCCATAGACCAAACTACTGCAACCAATGATGATGGTTCAAACACTTCGACTACCGAAGGAGGAGGCGGTGGCGATTCTGACAAAACGACCAGACCTCCCAGCAACTCTAAGGAAAGTAAGCAGGAAGAGCTTTTTGGTAATCTTAAAGGTACAACCGTGCGTGTGGTAGTAGGCCCAACATTGACCGATTGGGAAAAAAAGGTGTATGAGGACATTAAGAAAAAGTACCAGCTCAAGGCACTTGATTTGGTGGTTTACAGCTATGCCGAGCAACAGACCAAACTGCCACTGCTCGTAGTTTCCGGAGACACAAAAAACTATTTAGATGTTTGCACTACAGGTCCCACCAC
>DHNF01000093.1:1120-2119 GCA_002409375.1 Ruminococcaceae bacterium UBA5423 | reverse complement strand
TTGCACTACAGGTCCCACCACACTATTGCGCTATGTATCCGGAAACGTATTAATGCCGATTGATAAATATCTTGATAAAACCGACCCGGCGTGGAATTATGCAGGTTCTGATCCGAAGGATCCAATTTGCATGCTTGATATGTATAAGGTAGACGGCCGGATTTACGGCAGTCCGAGCTATGGATACCACGAAGCATACATCTTTTATAATAAAACATATTTTAATGAAAAACGAATTAAAGACCCATATACCGAATACTACAAGAAAAACAACTGGAACTTTGAAACCTTTAAACAGGTAGCGCGGGACGCCACAACTTTTGGTAAAGATGGAAAAACAGTCGATACTTACGGCTTTGCGACATGGAATTACTTTGCATTTTTGCAGGCGGCGGGTAACAGTTCAATTGTTGAGGCCGGAAAGGGGAAATGGAAAGTCACAGTTGACCAACCATCGGGTTTAGCAGCGCTGCAATTACTTTATGATTGCAATATGAACAATTGGTTTACTCCCAATATTAGCGGTTATACAGAGTTTATGGAGCGCAAGACGGCTATGCTTATTGAGCGTCCGGGCAATGCTATGGGCGGCAATGATTGCTATAACCGTATGTCAGATGAAATAGGCATGGTGCCGATGCCAAAATGGCGCAACAGTGACAAATATTATGCTGCAACAACCGCAGACGGTAAGGGTGTACCTACATGCTCGAAGAATCCTGCCGGTGCCGCTATGTTTATTTATGAATATACTAAAGCAGAGCGTGATCGCCATTTCGCCAAATCAGGTTATGGGTATGAGCAAAGGCGTAGAATGCTTTCTGACGAGCATTATGCGATTCGTGAGGACTATATAAAGAAAGCAGAACTAAACGTATCTCTTATTGATGGTCTTGCGGGATGGTATAACGAAAACAGACAGGACTTTTTTGACATCATTTTTAAAGAAAAGTCTAAACCTGCAAATGCAATTGACAAGATGCTCCCGTTAATCAATAG
>DHNF01000093.1:0-923 GCA_002409375.1 Ruminococcaceae bacterium UBA5423 | reverse complement strand
TAATCAATAGCAGTTTGAAAAAAACAGTTGGTTAACGCTTTAATACTTGCGTTTATACGGGGTATTCTATTACCAATTTTATAATGAGGATTCACGAATGATTATCGACTACACTATACAAAACCACACTTTTTTGTTTGATACAAACACCCGCCTTGTTACTGTCAAAGGTAAAACACGCCAGTGGAGCCAAGATGCAGGTTTTCAGCCTTCAATAACGGTTAGCTTAGCTGGATGCAATATCACTTTGCTGTTTGATGACGCTTCAGATATAACGACGGAAGAATACAACACTTCAGTTGCTTTTGGAATGCGAACCCGTTATAGCAACTGGAAATGTAATGGCGATGTTCTACCACTGAGTTTTGAAACCATCACATGGGTCCATAAAACATCGGGCAAAATGTTTTTTGAACTAATACCTCTTCAGGAGGAGCAGGCAAATGTTGAGTTTGTCAGTTGGCCGGTACCGTGGCAATGGAATGAAAGTGATGAGCAATCATATTCGGTATTTCCTATGATGCAAGGAACCCTTATTCCAGCATCCTGGCCAAAAAAGTTTAAGCCGTTGGGTCATCCACATTTTTGTAGCAAAGGTGCATATATGCCGTGGTTTGGTCAGGTTAGCCGTGGCGATGGTTTCCTTCAAATTGCCGTCACGCCGTGGGACTGCGGATTTCATTTATCCCATGAGCCCGGTGGGCCCACCGTTTTCTATTTTAAACATTTGCCGTCATTGGGTAAAATAGCATACAAAAGGATTATCCAAACAGAGTTTTATGACAACTGCGATTACAATACCCTTTGCAAAGGATACCGAAATTTCGTTCGAGAGCGCGGAAAGCTAATTACACTTAAGCAAAAACAGGAGGCCAATCCAAAGCTTTCAGATTTGTTTGGAAGCCCGATTATTCACAGTGAAA
>DHNF01000051.1 GCA_002409375.1 Ruminococcaceae bacterium UBA5423 | reverse complement strand
CGGTTTATTGTTAAAAATATAGAAATAGCTTTACAGGGATTTTTTTGCTTCGCAGGGCGGGGAAGGGAGGAAGGCTGTCGCCTGCCGACCGACGACAACGTAGCTAAACGGAAAAAGTCCGGGAAGTATTCTATGTTTTTAATGAGAATCAGTATTAGCAAAGGCTTCCAAAGCAGCTGTTGATGCTGTTCTGGAAGCCTTTGCAAAAAACTAATGTTGACCTGTTTTGCCTACATAGTTTTATGTTTTAAGAAGAGCCTTTACAAGGGATGGGATCTGTGCAAAATCGTCAGAGTCAGGATTCCAATGAGACCGCACGTGTTCTTCAATCACATGAAATCCGGCACTGCGTAAACTTTCCTGTAAAATTTTCACGCTTTCGCCGCTCCAACCATAGGTGCCGAAAGCAGCGGCTTTCTTATTTTTAAATTTCAATGTTTTTAAGTATGCCAACCACCCGGACACACTGGAGAGGATATCGTTTCCGGCGGTAGGTGAGCCTACGGCTATCGCCTTAGATTTGAATATTTCGGTCATTATTTCATTCTTATCCGACTTTGAGATATTAAACACTCTCACCACTGTGTCGGGACTTTGTCGTGCAATTTCAGTAGCAATTTCGTGCGCCAGTTTTGTGGTGCCTTCCCACATTGTATCGTATGCAATCGTGACCTGATTTTCCTGATATGCTGCTGCCCACTCAGCGTATTTTTCTACTATTTGCATAGGAGAATCTCGCCAGATTGAGCCGTGGCTGGGCGCAATTATTTCAATCGGCAGATTAAGTGCGACAATTTCCTCGATTTTCTTTATTATCAACATGGCAAAAGGATTCAAAATATTTGCAAAGTATTTTATGGCCTCTTTCCAGAGTAAGCACTGATCTGCTTTGTCATTAAACAGCTCTTCAACGGCATAATGTTGACCAAACGCATCATTGGAAAAGAGAATATTATCACCGGTCATATAAGTCGCCATTGAATCCGGCCAGTGAAGCATCTTCATTTCCACAAATACCAATTGCTTTCCATTGCCGATGTCCAGAGTATCGCCTGTCTTTACAACACGGAAATTCCAGCCCTTTTTGCCATACTGCCCTTCAATGCTCTTGACTGCATTCGCGGTGCAGTAAATTGGCGTATCCGGAATTTCTGCCATCAAAGCGGTCAACGCACCGGAGTGATCGCATTCGCCGTGGTTGGCGATAATATAATCAATCTTGTTCAGATCGATTTCTTTCTTCAAATTTTCCACGAAATCAAACCGATGAGGTGTCCAGACTGTATCAACCAAAACATTTCTTTCTTCTTCTATCAAATAGGCGTTCTGACTAGAGCCATTCATTATAGAATAGTCATCGCCGTGGAAACGATCCAGCTCCCAGTCAATATATCCTATCCAGCTAACATTGTTTTTGATTTGTTTTTTCATATCGCAAGTTCCCCTCTATTTATTGACTGCCGAATAATTTAAAAATGCTGAAAGTTGAAAAGTGAATAATGTTTTCAAAGGTATGTTCCCTGTCCCTTGCAGATAACAGGAGTTATTATATTTCAATACAAGTGAATTATGAAACAATTGCTGTCATTCCTGATTGTATATAATTTTCACATAAATTTCAATTGACAAATTATATTATAACTTTGGATTTTTTCACATTATATCGTATAGTATCAAAAAGGCAATCTAATCTTCGCATTGATGCTGGTGCTCATGGCAAACAGAACCTGTGGATTTAAGTCTGTCATGCAAATATGCTTGCGCCGCCGCTTTAGCATTACCGCTTGCTCCGACTATTACCTCTATTCCTTTTTCATTGAAAATATCAATAGCGCCACCACCCATGCCACCTGATATAACCACGTTAACTCCCATATCATTTAGAAAGTTAGGAAGGAAACCGGGTTTATGCCCGGGGTTTGGTATAGACTCATTCTTAACAATCTGGTTGTTTTCAGCCTCAAAAATATTGAAATTTTTACAATGTCCAAAGTGCTCCGTCACCATTTCATTTTCACTTGCAACTGCAATTTTAACCATATCGTTTCCCTCCATTTTTATATTTTGGATATATGCATCCAGTATTTCAGCTGCATGCTCCACAAGTTCTGCACACGGACGTTTTTTATAACAATCATTTTTTTCTTTTTCTGCAGAGAGACCTAAAAGCTCTCTGCAAACTATCGAATTGTTTTCGTTCTTAAACTCCGTTGCCAGTGACTGAATCAGCTTATAATGCTCAGCTTTGGCAGTTTTGTTTAATGGGTCGGAATATCCATATAACATACCTGCAACCATGAACATTCCGCTGACTGCTCCGCATACCTCTCTGAGTCTACCCATTCCGCCGCCAAAGGATGAGGAAATTTTCAGTGCGGTTTCCAAATCCAAACCTGTTTCATTACAAAAGGCTATAACTACAGATTGGGCACAATTGTACCCTTTTTTAAACAGCTCTTTTGCTATTTCTGAATGCTCGCTCAATTTTCACTTTCCTCAAGTCTTTCTACCAGTATTTTTGATACCGGATCAAGCCAGCTACCGTCAAAAAGCTCTATTATGCCTTTGTCACAGGCTGCAGATATTTTTGGATCAATCGGTAGCTTTGCAAGAACCTTAAGCTTATGTTTATTGGCTATTTCTTCAATGTGGCTATTCCCGAATATCTGATAATCTTTACCGTTATCAGGACACTTAAAATAAGACATATTTTCTACTAGACCGATTATGGGAACGTTCATCATCTCAGCCATTTTAACTGCCTTGGATACTATCATAGATACAAGCTCCTGCGGCGATGTTACTACTATAATTCCATCAACAGCAATGGATTGAAATACTGTAAGGGGAACATCACCGGTTCCGGGCGGCATATCGATGAACATGAAATCTACGTCGCTCCAGATAACATCGGTCCAGAATTGCTTGACCGTTCCGGCAATAATAGGACCTCTCCATACAACAGGGTCGGTATCATTTTTTAAAAGTAAATTAACAGACATAATGTCAATGCCAGTCTTAGTTTTAACAGGGAATAATCCGAGGTCACTGCCTGTAGCTTTTTCCCGAATACCGAATGCTTTTGGAATAGAAGGCCCTGTAATATCCGCATCAAGAATGGCGGTATGATACCCCATCCTGTTCATGGTAACAGCAAGCATGGAAGTAACAAGGGACTTTCCAACTCCTCCTTTACCACTGACAACACCTATGACTTTTTTGACATTACTCATCTCATGTAACTTCTCGGAGAAATTGGCTTTTTGCTCTTTTCTTTCTGCACAGTCCTCCAAGCAGCTGCTGCAGCTTTGATTG
>DHNF01000097.1:3738-10371 GCA_002409375.1 Ruminococcaceae bacterium UBA5423 | reverse complement strand
AAGTTTAGCTCTGTAAGTGTTACTCCTGTTGTGTCTCGTATTTGGGCGATAAAATCCATCATAATTTTTGCTGCAAAAACAAAAGGTTCTTCGTCAAAAATCTGAGATCCTATATGACAATGAACACCTTTTAATGTAATGCTATTTAACTTTACAGCAGTTTTGACCGCCTTTAGCGCATCTCCGTTTTCAAGTGTAAAGCCAAATTTTGAATCTATTTGACCGGTTTTAATAAAATCATGTGTATTGGCTTCGATACCAGGTGTAATTCTTAAATAGATATTGCTCTTTTTTTCCATTTTAGCGGTAAGCTCTGCAAGCTTATACAGCTCATTAAAATTATCCACGATAATTCTTCCGACACCATATTTGATAGCCATTTTAAGCTCGTCTTCGGTTTTATTATTTCCATGGAAATAAATATGCTCTGCCGGAAAACCGACCTGCATTGCAGTATAAAGTTCGCCGCCGGAAACAACGTCAATTGCGCAGCCCTCCTGCATAACAATGCGGTATATCTCCTTAAAACTGCATGCTTTGCTTGCATACGCAACCATGCCGCCGCTTTCATAATTTTGCTCAATCGAGTTTTTATATGCACGCAATGCATTGCGTACTCCGGTTTCGTCCATCACATAAAGCGGAGTACCGTATTTATGTGCAAGAACAACCGTGTCACAGCCGCCTATTGTCAGGTGGCCTTGCTCATTTACATTTAGTGAATCAGAAAAAAACAATGTAATCACCCTTTAAACTAATCTGTCTGCACAACACTGTCCAAGATATTCCTCAGTTCCTCTACCCCCTCGCCACTCTTTATTGAAAAGGCGATAACCTTTACACCAATAAATTCATGCAATTCGGTACAGATTGCTTTTAATCTTTGTTCGCGCTCGTTTGGTTTAAGCTTGTCCGCCTTTGCGAGTGCAATTACAAATGGAATTTGGTTGTAGGTCATAAAGTCAATCATTTGAAAATCCTGAGCAGTTGGAGGATGTCGCATATCGACAAGCTGAACCACAAGTCGAATGTCTCTATCAGCTTCAAAATAACCTTGAATAAGGTCTGCCCATCGCTGCTTTTCGCCTTGAGGGACCTTGGCGTATCCGTAGCCCGGCAAATCTATAAGACGCATTGTATCAATGCGGTAAAAATTAATAGTTGCGGTTTTGCCGGGAACAGAACTGGTGCGTGCCAAGGATTTGCGATTGATAAGCTTGTTTATAAGTGAAGATTTACCGACATTTGAGCGACCAGAAAAAACAATTTCAGGAAGTGTTGACGGTGGAAATTGAGAGGCAAGTCCGGCCGACATTTCAAATATCGCGGTTTCAATTTTCAATCGCCTCTCCCCTTTCGTTATTATTCAAGTCTATTTGTAGCCGCAAAACGGCGGGATGAGGGGCATCCGGCCCTACGGTTAGTTGAAAGACCGTCCTATTGTGTGACAGATGTGTGCACACTATCTTCGGTTTTTTGAGATAAAAGTATGTTTTTCGACATTTTCTCCACTTTAGCTAACGGCGCAGAAACCAAAGAATGGCGTATCACCGTATCAAGATGGTCTGCGGTAACGAATTTAATGTTTTCACGAACATTATCGTCAAGCTCAGACAAATCAGCATGGTTTCCAACAGGTATTATAACCTTTTCTATGCTGTTTCTGTATGCCGCCATGGTTTTTTCTCGCAATCCGCCAATGGGAATCACACGCCCGCGCAGTGTTATTTCGCCTGTCATAGCAATGTTGCCGTATACCGGTATTCCGGTCAAAGCTGAAATTATCGCTGTTGCAATAGTGACACCGGCCGATGGACCATCTTTGGGTACAGCACCCTCGGGGACATGTATATGAATATCTTTTGTTTTATAAAAATCATGTTCGATAAAAAATTCATTTGTTCTGCTTCGTACATAGCTTATTGCAGTGCGAGCCGATTCCTTCATGACATCACCCATAGAGCCGGTAAGCTCAATTTTGCCGGTTCCATCGAGTACAGCTACTTCTATCTGCATCATTTCTCCACCGACCGATGTCCATGCAAGACCGTTTACAATGCCTATGCCATTGCATTTTTGAAAAGCATCGTCCTTATACCTACGCGGTCCGAGGTATTGCTCCAGCATGTCTGGTGCTACTTTGGTTGTCTTGAATTCGGCACCGATAATCTGGCGTGCACACTTACGGCATATTGTTATTATGCTACGCTCAAGCGCACGTACTCCCGATTCTCGCGTGTATCCTTCGATAATGCTGTAAATTGCGTCATCGGTAAATTTCAGATGGCGCATCGTTAAACCGTGACGTCTTACCTGCTTCTTAATAAGGTGGTCCTTTGCAATATGAAATTTTTCTTCGGTTGTGTAACTGGGTATTTCAATAATTTCCAAACGATCGTGCAAAGGTCTGGGTATCTGGCCTAAATCATTTGCTGTTGCGATAAACAACACACGGGATAGGTCATATGGCATTTCAATATAATGGTCACGAAAAGCATGGTTTTGTTCACTATCAAGCACCTCAAGCAAAGCTGATGCCGGGTTGCCCCTGAAATCCTTGCCTATTTTATCAATTTCATCAAGAAGAATAACCGGATTGGACGAACCTGCATGTTTTATCGCATTAATAATTCTTCCCGGCATTGCTCCAATATAGGTACGGCGATGTCCGCGTATATCGGCTTCGTCTCGCATGCCCCCCAAAGATACCCTTGCATAATTGCGTCCCATAGCTGCGGCAATCGATTTTGCAATTGAAGTTTTGCCAACGCCCGGCGGTCCGGCAAGACATAGCACTTGTCCTTTTATATCTGGTGCAAGCTGCCGTACTGCAAGCGTTTCAAGTATTCTTTGCTTTACCTTTTTTAGTCCATAGTGGTCGCGCTCGAGTACCCTTTGGGACACTTTTAAATTTGTTTTGTCTTTTGTGTATGTATTCCATGGCAACGACAGACAGGTATCAAGAAATCCGCGAACTACCGTTGCTTCATGGGATCCGGCCGGCATACGGGAAAGCTTTTCGCATTCACTCACTAGTTTTTTCTCGGCTTCGTCTTCAAGTTTTAACCTTTTAATGCGGTTTCGGTAGCTTTGGGCTTCGTCTTGAGGATTGTCACTGTCTCCAAGCTCCTCACTGATTGCTTTAAGTTGTTCCCTTAAATAAAACTCCTTTTGGTTTTTATTGATTTGTTGATGCACTCGTTCGTGAATACTCTGTTCGATTGAAAGAATGGCGATTTCTTGTTCAAGTATAACAATAAGCTTTTCGATTCGTTTTTCCGGATCGAGAGTTTCCAAAAGAAGTTGTTTCTTTGCGGGATCAAGTTGAATATTTGAAGCTATAAAATCACAAAGATGTTCAATATCGTCCGAAGACAACACATCCATAAGTACATCAGGCGACAATTGCGGGGCAAGGACAGCGTAGTTTTCAAAACTTTTTCGACATTCACGGATTATTGCCTGTATCTTTACATCACCCGGAACACGTCTTGAAACACATTCACGAACACTCGCAATAGTGCAAGTTTGGCTGTCTACCAATTCCAAAAGCTTTGCCCTGTATAATCCTTCAACTAAAACTCGCACACTGTCACCGGGAAGCCGCAGCACCTGTCTTATCTTTGCGACAACACCGATTTTATTTAATCCATCCTCGCCCGGGTCATCGTCACGCAAATCACGCTGTGTTACAAGAAAAATCAACTGATCAGCTGTCATTGCCTGATTAAGAGCCTGCATTGACTTTTTGCGTCCAACATCAAAGTGAAGCACCATGCCCGGGAAAACCACGAGTCCGCGCAACGGTAGCAAGGGCAGTGTCGCAAGGCGAGCTATTCTCTTTTTTATTTCCATTTGGATCAGACCTTTCTAATACTAATATCTGATATTAGTATAATGCCTGCTGTGTTTTAAAAAGGGTCAAACGCCAAATACCGTGCGCCATGCCCAGCATTTATACATCTGACCCTATAATGTTGTTTGCCGACATATATCATTAAATATTTGTCGGATATTATTAAAAAACTTATGCCGTTACCTGCCGCCTGCCGCTACGCCCTTTTGCAGGAATGCGCGGTTTGTTCGGCTTTTTGTCAGGATTTCTGATAAGCTCCGGCTTACCCTTTCCTTCAACATATTTTTTATTTATTATAACTCGCTCAATTTTATAGTCGGTGGGCACTTCAAACATCAAGTTTGTAAGAAGTCCTTCCATAATAGAACGCAGTCCCCGGGCACCGGTGTTAATCTCAATCGTCTTTTTTGCCACTGCTCGCAATGCTTCGGGTGTAAACTCCAAAACCACATTGTCAAGGGTGAAAAGCTGCACATACTGCTTAACTAATGCATTTTTAGGTTCGGTCATAATTTTTACAAGTGCGTCCTCGTCCAATGTATCAAGTGTTGCAAGAACAGGCAAACGACCAACAAGCTCGGGTATAAGACCGAATTTTATTAAATCCTGTTGCACTAACTTTTTTAGCAATTTGCTGTTTTCTAAATCTTTGTTTGAATGTACTTCACTTCCAAACCCGAGTGAGCCGGATACAACGCGTCGCTGAATAATTTTGTTTATACCGTCAAAAGCGCCGCCGCAAATAAAAAGTATATTTGAAGTGTCAATCTGTATAAACTCTTGCTGCGGGTGTTTGCGGCCGCCCGACGGCGGGACATTAGAAACTGTACCCTCAATGATTTTCAGCAGTGCCTGCTGAACGCCCTCCCCGCTGACATCGCGTGTTATAGAAGGGTTCTCACTACGGCGTGCAATTTTATCGATTTCATCAATATATATTATGCCTTTTTCAGCTTTTTCAATGTCATAATCGGCAGATTGGATCAGCCTTAACAGGATATTTTCAACATCCTCTCCAACATATCCCGCCTCGGTTAATGTTGTCGCATCTGTAATAGCAAAAGGCACATCAAGAACGCGTGCCAATGTTTGGGCAAGGACAGTTTTTCCGACACCGGTGGGACCTAAAAGCAGTACATTGCTTTTGCCCATTTCGACATCAGAGGAATATCCAAAATATATACGTTTATAATGGTTGTAAACTGCGACCGACAATGCAATTTTGGCGTCTTCCTGTCCTATTACATACTCGTCCAAACCGTCTTTGATTTCACGGGGAGTAGGCAAAGTTACAGGTGCAGTGCTTGCAGCCGCACGCTTTTTGACATGCAGATCTCCGTCCTCAAGAATGGACTGACAAAGATCTACGCACTCGTTACATATATATACACCCTGTCCGGCTATCAGCCGTTGTACCTCATTCTGGTTTTTTCCGCAGAACGAACAGCTTATAACTCTGTTGTCCTCATTTTTGGGCATTGTCCGCTCTCCTTAGATTGTAAATTTGGTTTACTGTCCGCGTTTGGTAATAATATGGTCGATGATGCCGTAATTTTTCGCAGCTTCGGCTGTCATAAAATTATCCCTGTCGGTGTCGCGTTCAATTGTTTCAATCGGCTGTCCGGTCATTTCGGACATGATCTTATTCATGCGTCCGCGTAAAAACAAAATATGCTCGGCCTGAATTTTAATGTCGCTTGCCTGCCCGCGCGAACCGCCCGACGGCTGATGAATCATTATTTCACTGTTTGGCAATGCCTTGCGCTTACCCTTTGTGCCCGCTGCGAGCAAAAAAGAACCCATGCTTGCAGCCATTCCGATGCAAATGGTAGATACATCACATTTTATAAACTGCATTGTGTCATAAATCGCCATGCCGGCCGAGATCGAGCCCCCCGGGCTGTTAATATACAGATCAATGTCCTTGTCAGGGTCTTGGCCTTCAAGATAAATTAACTGTGCAACAATCAACGACGCTGTCGCATCATTAACTTGATCTGACAGCATAATTATACGATCGTTAAGCAAACGAGAAAAAATGTCGTAACTGCGCTCACCACGACCTGTTTGTTCAATAACATAAGGAACCAAACTGCTCATACTAATCAACCTTTCAATTATATTATAATTATAAAATCATAAAAAGCAAAGCCTTTGTATTATTGCCTTAAAACTACCTGCTCAAGCATTTTTTTATTGTGAAACAACAAGGTTCCCAAGTGCCCGCTTGCAATCTTTGATAGCGGTAGCGGGTGGAGTTCTTATTGTGACACAACCGCATTGTCTTTAATAAACTGCAATGTTTTTGAAATTGACATATCTTTTGATAAGTCGGGTTTTGGTATTAAATTCTTTACTTGTTCAATATCAATCTTATATTGCTCTGCTAACTTATTAAATTCTTCTTCAATCTCTTCATCTGTCGGTGTAATGTTTTCAATCTGTGAAATTTTTTCCAGGGCAAGGCGCATTTTCACGCTTTTTTCTGCAGCATCACGAAAGCTGTTGCGGAATTCCTCCATTTCATTGCCGGTATATTGTAAATAAGATTCAATACTGAGCCCCTGTGAGCGCAGCCTTTGTTCAAACTGGCGCACGTTGTCATCAATTTGATTTTCAAACATGACATCAGGTATTTCAGCCTTAAGTCCGCCGACAATCTGTTCCATAAGATCTGATTCAAAGGCATCCTCGGCGGCATGCTCTCTTTCATGCTCGAGCTTAGACTTCAAATCTGCCCTAAGCTCTTCAAGTGTATCGAATTCGCTGACATCTTT
>DHNF01000097.1:3371-3567 GCA_002409375.1 Ruminococcaceae bacterium UBA5423 | reverse complement strand
GTATCGAATTCGCTGACATCTTTAGCAAACTCGTCGTTAAGCTCGGGCAATTCTTCTGTCTTAATTTCATGTAGCTTGCATTTAAACACAGCCGGTTTTCCGGCAAGCTCTTCTGCATGATAATCTTCGGGGAAATTCACATTGACCTCAAATTCCTCTTCTTTCGATTTTCCGACAATCTGCTCCTCAAATCCGG
>DHNF01000097.1:435-3176 GCA_002409375.1 Ruminococcaceae bacterium UBA5423 | reverse complement strand
CCTCAAATCCGGGTATAAATTGGTTAGAACCTAATTTCAAACTATAATTTTCTGCATTGCCGCCATCGAATGCAACGCCGTCAACAAAACCCTCAAAATCAAAAGTAACCATATCATCATTTTGAGCAGGACGATCCTCTACATCAACAAGTCTCGAATTTCTGTGTTGCAGTTTTGAGATCTCGGCGTCAATATCATCCTCATTAACAGCCTTAACCTCCTTTTTTGCATTAAGCCCTTTGTATTCGCCAACTTCTACCGCAGGCTTTACAGTAATGGCAGCTTTAAACACAAGTCCCTGCTCACCAACCGATACTATATCAAAATCAACCTTATCATCAACATATTCATATTCCGACTCATCTATTGCTTCACTCAGAGCAGTCGGATACAAATCATTTATAGCATCATCATAAAACACATCTGTACCATAAATCTTTTCCACAATCTGACGGGGTGCTTTGCCTTTTCTAAACCCGGGAACATTTATTTTGCCTATATTCTTTTTATATGCTTTGTTGACAGCGGCACTAAACGCCGCGGCATCAACTTCTACTTCCAGTTCCACACGGTTGGTATCCACTTTTGTTGCTGTTTTAAGTCCCATAATTTTTATTCCTCCTGTATTAACTACACAATTCAATAAATTATATCATAACAGGCGGCTTTTCGCCAACCCCTTTTTAAAAAAAAATAAATTAACTTTTAACTCACCAAGACAGGCCTAAAATCGACAGCATCACAAGAAATCAGCTTCATTTTTATACCGTCAATTGTGCGCTCGTCAATTCTTCGAGCCGACTTGCCATGAATGTGACCATAATAGCACTGCCTTATGCAATGCTCACGCAATACAGACATAATTTCGTCGCACTGCGAATTTTCAAAAAATGGAGGGTAATGAAGAAAAACTACCGGCTGCTTACCGGTTTTTTCGGCCGCCTCGATTGAACGCTTAAGGCGCCCGACCTCTCTTAACAGCACCTTATTATCATCTTCTTGCTCTGCATCAAAAAACCATCCGCGTGTTCCGCAAACAGCCAAATCCTCGACAATCTCAGCATTGTTGTGCAATATGCTAAGCGTGTCAAAACCACACTTCGAAAAATATCCTTCCATTTTGCGGCGTGTTGTCCACCAATAGTCGTGGTTGCCCTTTATCAAAATCTTTTTACCCGGCAAAGCGTTCAAAAACAAAAAATCTGCCTTTGCTTGTTCTAAATTCATTGCCCATGAAATATCGCCGGCTACTACCACGCTATCTTTTTCGGTTACAGTACAACGCCAGTTATTTTCAATCCGTTCGACATAATTGTCCCATCCCTTAAATATGTCCATCGGTTTGTCAACACCGAGCGGCAGATGTAAATCAGCAATTGCAAAAAGTGACATTAATTTAAGCTCCAATAAAAAAATTTACAGAAAGTCTTTAAATAAAAAGGGTAATAATAATATCAGATTTTCCGGAAAGGAGATTAAAATGGATATTTTCAAAACCGATAAAAATGAAGAAATTACACCTACAGTCTATTGCGATGTCAAAAACTGTGTCTATCACAAAGGCGAAAATATATGCAACGCAAATAAGATAAATGTAGGACCGACTCACGCACTCAGCAGTTATGACACAATATGCTCAACATTTAAACCTGAAAAAACATCATAAACTTGACTGCCCGTCGATATTAAGCGTTTCAAAAACAACTTCTTTCATATCGACGGCATTACATACATCTGTAAAGCGTATGGCCTTCCCATTTATTGCCTTAAGTGGTTTTGGTATTTCGCAACCTGTCAGTTGACGCAACCTTTGCATGTTTTCAAAATCATCGGTCTTAGACGCTTTTTTGCCAAGTGCTTGTAACACACTATATGAAAATTTATAGGGATTAGCGGTTGATGCAATAACAGTTGGGCTGTTGTCGCCGCTTCTATTAAGGTGCTGCCTATAGACGTTGACAGCAACGGCAGTATGTGGGTCGCACAGATAACCGTATTGCCGATAAACATCATTTATTGTCGACGCAGTTTCATTATCATCACACGAGCCGGCATTAAAAAGCGAATCAATGCGTTTTTTGACGCTGTCAGACACGGAGTAACACCCGTTTTTATTTAGCTGCTTCATAAGGCGGTGTATCTCACTGCTATCATTATCCGAAAGGTGATATAAAAGGCGTTCGAGATTGGAGGAAACCAAAATATCCATTGAAGGCGACGAGGTTGTATAAAAACTGCGATTTCTGTCATATACTCCGCTTTCAATAAAATCAGTCAGAACACGGTTGCGATTAGATGCGCATATAAGGCGGTTTACCGGCAATCCCATTTTAAAGGCATAATATGCCGCAAGTATATTGCCGAAATTTCCCGTCGGAACGACAATGTTTATGCTATCGCCCTGTTTTATTTTCCCTTTATTAATAAGGTCACAATAAGCAGAAATATAATAAATTATTTGTGGCAAAAGTCGCCCGATATTAATTGAGTTTGCGCTCGAAAGCACCATATCATTTGAATCAAGCTGTTTTACAACACCGCTGTCGGTAAATATTGCCTTTACGCCTGATTGCGCGTCGTCAAAATTGCCACGGATTCCGTATACGGCTACATTGTCGCCTTCTTGCGTTGTCATCTGCAGCTTTTGCATAGGACTTACACCGTCTTCGGGATAAAACACAATTATACGCGTTTTTTCAGCATCTTTAAATCCCTCTAATGCCGCTTTTCCCGTATCGCCT
>DHNF01000097.1:0-305 GCA_002409375.1 Ruminococcaceae bacterium UBA5423 | reverse complement strand
CGCTTTTCCCGTATCGCCTGATGTTGCCACAAGAATTACTATAGATTTACCGTCAAGAGTTTTTGCAGCAGATTTGCGCATAAGATGCGGCAATATTTGAAGTGCCATATCCTTAAATGCGCATGTAGGTCCATGCCACAGCTCCAGCATATAAAGGTGATCGTCAAGGGAGCAAAGTGGTGCAATCGACTCACTGGCAAAGTTATTATTATTGTATGCAAGAGCGGTACATTCTACAATTTCGTCATATGAAAAATCGGTAAGATATTTTGAAAGTATAAACGCAGCCCGTGAAGCGTAGCCTT
>DHNF01000098.1:11114-14388 GCA_002409375.1 Ruminococcaceae bacterium UBA5423 | reverse complement strand
CACGGAGTTAGGAAAAGAGCCAGAACTGATACTTTTTTTATTACATAAAACGACTCGATATTACATTATCTTATTTACATCGAAATAGTTTTATGTCATAATATATGAAATTTAATATAATGCTTGGTGTTAGGGAGGATTAGCTTATGAAAAAAAGCAATGGTCGTCTTAAGGCGTCTGACTACGTGCTGGGTATTCAGCATTTATTTGCTATGTTCGGCGCAACCGTTTTAGTTCCGCTTGTCACAGGTTTTAACCCAGCCTTAGCTTTGGTGTCGGCAGGAATAGGTACTTTGATATTTCATGTTTGCACGAAATTCAAGGTGCCTGTATTTTTAGGTTCATCTTTCGCTTTCATAGTACCGGTTGCTACAATCGTTGCAACTCAAGGAATACCTGCTGCACAAGGTGGTATTATTGTCGCAGGTGCTTTGTATATTGTGTTTGCCCTTATAGCATTTTTGATAGGCCCCGACCGGATTAAAAGAATTTTTCCGCCGGTTGTAACGGGGCCTGTTATTATTGTTATCGGGCTCGGTCTCAGCTATGCCGCAATAAATGATTCGTTGGGCATTGTACGTGTATTCGATGTATCCGTTACAGGAGCCTTTTCAAGCACATTAAACTTTGATATCAAAAGCTTGTTGATTTCATTGTTCGTTGTCATTGTGGTTGTTTGTGTTTCGGTGTTTTTAAAGGGGTTTTTCAAACTCATTCCCATTCTCTTTGGCATTATTGCCGGATATATTCTCTGTGTTATTTTAAACCTTGCAGGTCTTTTCACGATGGATTTTTCACCTGTTACAGATGCTCCTTGGGTTAATATTCCATATGTGAGTGAAGGCTTTTTCACATTGCCATCGTTTAGTTGGACGGCAATTTTGACAATTGCTCCGGTTGCGATTGTTACATTTATGGAGCATATCGGAGACATAACAACAAACGGCACGGTAGTAGGGCAAAACTTTTTTAAGGATCCCGGACTGCACAGAACCTTGTTAGGTGATGGTATTGCAACCGCTTTTGCCGGATTTATAGGCGGACCCGCCAACACCACATATTCGGAAAATACAGGCGTATTGGCCACCACTAAGAATTATAACCCAAGAATCTTGCGTTTAACGGCTGTATTTGCAATTATATTAGGCTTTTTCGGCAAGTTTGGCGCAATACTCCAGACAATACCGGCACCGGTAAAAGGCGGTGTGGAAATTGTGTTGTTCGGTATGATCGCTTCGATTGGTATCCGCACTTTAGCCGAGGCTGATCTCGACTTTACACACAGCCGAAATTTGATTATTGTGGCTTTGATACTTGTCGTAGGTCTTGGAATAAATATTGCAACATACGACCCGCTAAACTTTACAACCACTGGTATTTCGGTTACATTCGGCAAAGTAGATATGGCATTTTCGGGACTTTTCATAGCTGTTATAGTCGGTGTTCTTGCAAATTTATTGCTGCCACTAAGAGTAGAAGAATAAAGTAATTGTATTAAATATTAAATTAATATTGTTGCCCCATTAAAGAGCGGACAAGATTTGCGGACGACCCGGGGTCGCCCTGCATTTTGCAATCGGATAATGTCTATTACTTAGCGGGAAACAGTATAAGAGCCCGCCGATTAAAAAATCGGCGGCTTTTTTTTACCTATAAGCGAAATTCGGCAAAATGCGCGTGACTTTGCATTTATTCTATAAGAGAATATTTTTAGAAATAATGGGAATATTAAATATTTAAGGCAAATTAAAAAGGGGGTAATGTTCATGGGAGTGAACATAGAAAGCTCTCCGGACGGGTTGATTGCCCGATTGTCGGGAGAAATTGACCATCATTCTGCGCGTCAAATACGAGAAAAAATTGACGCCGAAATCGAAAAAACAAGGCCAAAAAAATTAATAATGGATTTTGAACAGGTTTTGTTTATGGATAGTTCCGGCGTGGGTTTAATAATGGGACGCTATAAATTGATGCAAATTTATGGAGGTAAGCTTAAAATCATCGGTGCGTCTGAGCGCGTTAAAAAAGTAATAAGCATGGCGGGTATTGAGCGTCTGGGAATTTTTTGTGAAAATACGGGAGTTTCCCGCTAATAATATTCTAAATTGGAAAGGCAAGGTTTTTTATGAAAGCAATAAATAAAATGAAAATCACGTTTCCAAGTCGTTCATCAAACGAAAGCCTCGCGCGTTCAGTTGTAGCCGCTTTTGTTGCGCAATTAGACCCGGCTGTTGACGAGCTTGTTGATATCCGAACGGCTGTATCCGAGGCAGTCACAAATTGTATTATACACGCTTATCCAGATGAAATTGGTGAAATAACGATAACGGCGCGGTTGTATTCGACCGGACGTGTAGTAATCAAAATCAGTGATAAAGGGTGCGGAATTGACGATGTAGATAAAGCGATGGAACCGTTATACACAACGGGTGGAGAGGAAAGGTCGGGGCTTGGATTTTCGGTTATGCAAAGTTTTACCGATAAATTACGGGTGGTTTCAAGAGAAGGCAAAGGGACTGTGGTCACGCTTGAAAAATACATAACATTAAAACAGAGGCAGGCGAAGCAGTCTTGAGCGATCGGGAGGAATTCATCTGCAGCAACATCGGACTTGTACATTCGTGCGCACGTCGCTTCACGGGACGGGGAATTGAATACGACGATTTGTTTCAGGCTGGATGTATGGGGCTGGTCAAGGCCGCAGACGGCTTTGATGAGTCGCGCGGACTTCGCTTCTCGACTTATGCCGTACCCGTAATTCTAGGTGAAATACGCCGTCTTTTCCGCGACGGAGGAGCTGTTAAGGTGGGACGCTCATTAAAGGAGCTGTCGCTGCGCGCCATGCGTGAGCGAGACAGCTTTATGTGCAGCGAAGGGCGGGAACCCACAGTCAGTGAAATGGCGGATTTGTTAGGCGTTGATGTGGAGCAGGCGGCAGAAGCGTTAAGTGCAGCAATGCCGCCTCTGTCCCTGACTCGTAGCGGTGAAGATGACGATGGTGAGCAGATTGATGTTCCGGTATCACCTCCCGAAGAAATGCTGACGGATACTCTTGCACTAAGGCAGGTTTTATGTGAGCTTGATTCCCTTGACAGGTCATTGATTGTGCTGCGGTATTTAAAAAGCAACACACAGCAATCCACAGCCGAAAAGCTGGGCATGACACAAGTGCAGGTATCCAGGCGCGAACGAGCAATACTTGCGCTAATGCGTAAAAAGTTAACGGGATAGCGAATTCCCGGAAATGTAACTATAATATTAAATTGGGAGCCGT
>DHNF01000098.1:0-10927 GCA_002409375.1 Ruminococcaceae bacterium UBA5423 | reverse complement strand
ACGGCTCCCAATTTAATATTATACTGGTATATTCTATTATTAATATTCTCAGGTTAAACCGAAAACATCTTGTCGGTCTATTTTCCGCTTTGCCTTGTTGTCGTCATCAGCGGGCGTTAGCCCGCCATCCTCCTCCGCCTTGCAGAGCAGAAAATATTCTCGCAAATCTTGTCTCCTTTTAAACCGAGAATAGTATAAAATGAAATTTATTGAAATTTCATTTTAATAGGCGTATACTAATATCCGATAAAAAGATATATTTATCCGTATATTACGCAAAGGAGATATTATGGATATTGTTATTGCGGGAGCCGGTAAGGTTGGCGAGGTGCTTTGTTGTGATTTATCTAAGGAAAATCACGATATTATTTTGATTGAGTTAAACGAAACACGCCTTGATCAATTAACCAATTTGTATGATATAGGCGGTGTGCTTGGTAACGGCGGGATTTATGATATTCAAACAGAAGCCGGTGTTAATGATTGCGATGTTTTTATTGCTGTGACTCCAAACGATGAAACCAATATTATAGCCGCTATTACCGCAAAAAAGCTGGGTGCTAAAAACACTATAGCACGAGTGCGCAACCCTGATTATTATAAGCAAATGAACTTTCTTAGCGAAAGTTTAGGGATTACAATGATGATTAATCCGGAACTTGAAGCTGCTCATGATATAGTCCGTATGCTAATGTTTCCGGCGGCATTAAATGTAGAGTATTTTGAACAAGGCCGTGTCAACATGGTTGAAGTGGTTTTACAAAACAATGCATCAATGGCCGGCATGAAGCTAAAGGATCACAAAGGTCGATATGGAAACGTGCTTATATGTATTGTAGTCAGGGGAGATAAGGTTTTGATTCCTGATGGTGAGACGCGCCTTGAGGCAGGGGATCATGTAATGGTTACGGGCAGCAATACTGATGTGACAACATTTTGCAGGCACAATCAGCACAGGTTATCCAAGATAAGCTCTGCTCTGATTATCGGCGGAGGAAAGCTAACCCATTATTTGTTGTCTTTGCTTGTTAAAACTCATATACGAATTAAAGTGATAGAGGTTGACGCAGCAATTGCAGATAAGCTTGCCGCCGATTTCCCCCAGGCAGAAATAATCTTTGGTGACGGTACAAAACAAATGTTTCTTAATGAAGAAAGATTTGCTGATTATGATTCAGTTATTTCGCTGTTAGGCATAGATGAGGAAAATATACTGATTTCAATTTATGTTTCTCGGATGGGTGTCGAAAAGACTATTACAAAGGTTAATCGTACAGACTTGTTAAAAGTTTTGGATAATGTCGGATTGCAATCTATTGTTACCCCGCAGCAGCTTATTGCCGATCAGATTATTCGCTTTGTCAGGTCTATCGAGAATACACTTGGCTCAAATATTAACGCTTTTTATCGTTTAGCTGATGGTCGTGTAGAGGCTTTACAATTTCATGTTAAACCGACCAGCAGAACTGTTTTTACTCCGCTAACTGAGTTGTCTACAAAACCGGGGTTACTTATTTCATGTATTATTCGCGAAAATTCTTTGATATATCCCAGCGGGTCCGACATGATATTACCGGGTGATAATGTGATAATAGTCACAACAAATAAAAACTTTCAGGATATTGATGATATTCTAAAATAATTGAGGTCTAATATGAATTACGGTATAGTCAGATTTACTCTTGGACGCATACTTTGTATTACTGCGTTACTTATGGCACCTTCGCTTATTATTGCACTTATTTACTCAGAAGGATGGCATGGACTTTGGCCATTTTTATTAAGCATTTTGATAACCGCTGGATTTGGGCTTATTATGGGTTTTAAGCGCCCTAAAGATACAAATTATTTTGCCCGTGAAGGGTTTGTCATTGTTTCATTATCATGGTTGGCATTGTCTGTTTTTGGATGCCTTCCATTTTTGTTTAGCGGAACAATTGTTAATCCTGTCGACGCATTTTTTGAAACAGCGAGTGGATTTACGACCACAGGCGCAAGCATAATGACCGATGTGGAATCTGCTCCAAAATCAATCTTATGGTGGCGCAGCTTCACACATTTAATAGGTGGTATGGGCGTTCTTGTTTTTGCTTTAGCAGTTATGCCCAATATAAAATCAGAAGATGTTTATGCAATGAAAGCCGAAGTTCCGGGGCCAACCTTTGGAAAGATTAGGGCAAAGTTAAGCAGTTCTGCTCGTATTCTTTATATTATCTACCTTTCTATGACTGCAGCAGTTGTCATACTGTTACTGCTGGGGGGCATGCCGTTATTTGACAGTTTCCTTCATGCCTTTGGCACTGCCGGAACCGGCGGATTTGGCATCAAAGCAAATTCCG
The DNA here is from genome assembly GCA_002409375.1 of Ruminococcaceae bacterium UBA5423. Taxonomy (GTDB): domain Bacteria; phylum Bacillota; class Clostridia; order Oscillospirales; family Acutalibacteraceae; genus Avimonas. The sequence continues at coordinate 8,588 of DHNF01000098.1, read as the reverse complement.
TAGCTTATTATAACAGTGCTTACATTGAATATGTAATAGGTATTGGAATGTTGCTTTTTGGTATAAACTTTAATCTTTATTATTTAATGATTATAAAACATATAAAAGGTGTTTTTAAAAATGAAGAGCTGCGTTGGTATTTAGGGATTATTGCATTTGCATTTATTTCGATTTGTATAAACATAAGTCATATGTATGATTCTGTATCACGAATGGTCCGTGATGTGTTTTTTTCTGTTTCATCAATTATTACTACTACCGGTTATTCTACTGCAGACTTTAACAAATGGCCTTTGTTCAGCAAAGTTATATTATTGCTGCTGATGTTTGTCGGCGGAATGGCAGGTTCGACGGCCGGAGGTTTAAAGGTAAGCCGTGTTGCTATTTATGTTAAATCCGCTATACAAGAAATAAGGCGAAATGTAAGCCCAAACCGTCGCTTACCCGTTAAGCTTGAGGGCAAGATCTTAAATCCAAACCTACTTCGGCAACTCAGCTTCTATCTTACAACTTATACCATTGTATTTATGATTCTATTATTGATAACATCACTGTCGTCACAAACATTTTTTACTGCTTTCAGTGCAGTTGCTGCTACTTTTAACAACATTGGACCCGGTTTTGATGCGATTGGACCCAGCGGAAGCTATGAGGGTTTTAACAACTTTACCACCTTTGTTTTGAGTATAGGAATGATAATGGGACGCCTTGAAATTTTTCCGGTGCTTGTACTATTAAATCCAAGAACATGGAAGCGTGGATAAGCAAAGCTTGTCAGGTTTGTAATAAGGCTGACATAATACACCAATTAACAATAATAAGTTGAATTTTGGTAAATTTTGTAGTAAAATAGTTTATATGTTTGGCATTGTATAAACCGTATTGGTATAATGCACTATGGTAAAGACGAGGCTTGAGAAATATAAAATAAAATCAATACGGTGGCTGAATTTTTAGAATATAATTCGGCGCTTACTATTAGTACCGATTGAAGGCAGGAAAATACGATGAGACATCGTGCCATATTTACTACCGTAGTTTTTTCACTTTTATCAATGCTTTTATTCGTAATCTCAGGCTGTTCACACGCAAAACCAACGAACTCACCGAAGGCTGTTAAGGGAACAATCAATCTTACAGAAGATTTGGCAGCAAACCGTGTACTAAGACTTGACGGAAAATGGGAGTTTTACTGGAATAATCTCCTTGCTCCAAAAGATTTTAAACAAGTCGGGAAGAACAATGCAGACTATATCGATGTGCCCGGCTCATGGAATACATATAAAACAGGGGACAGGGGAGCCACGGGCAATGGGTATGCAACTTACAGACTGCTTTTTGAAACGCAAGGCGGCAAAAAACTCGGTCTGAAAATACCAAGAATGTTCACTGCTTATCAGCTTTGGGTAAACGGTGAACAAATCGCATCTGCCGGAATTGTTGGAAAAAACAGAAACTCAATGAGACCTCAGTATCTCCCACAGGTGGCTCTTTTTGTTTCACGGCAGGGCGAAAACGAAATTGTTATACAGGCGTCCAACTTTAACCATCGAAGCGGCGGGATACTTGAAAGCATCATTTTAGGCAGCGAGAGTCAGATTCTGGATATGAGGTATCAAAAGATTGCATACGAGTTTTTGCTGTTTGGTAGTCTGATGATCATGGGACTGTATCATATCATTCTGTTCTGCTTTAGAAAAAAGAATCTGTCTCCACTTTATTTTGGTCTGTTTTGTCTTTTCTTAGCAGTCAGGACGCTCCTGGTAGGCGAGCGGATGCTTATCTACTTTTTTCCATTCTTCAATTGGGAAATTGCCCATAAGCTCCAGACTCTGACGTACTATCTTGGTGTTCCGATTATTGTAACATTTTTTAGAGTGGTTTTTCCTGCTCACTTTCATCAAAGAACAGTTCGGGCAATACAGGGGATTGCAGCTGTATTTAGCTGTCTTGTGCTGCTAACACCTGTGAGGATATTCACGGTGGCAAACCCAGGATATCAATTATTTTCGCTTTGTGTTATTATTTATCTTATTGTTACATTTATAAAAGTCATCCTACAAAAGAAAAAGAGTGCCTGGCTTATTATTGCGGGTGGACTTGCGATGATTGTGACAAGCCTTAATGATATAATTTTTTTAAGTGTTTGGATGAATGATTATAGCATCCCGCTTTTGCAGAATATAATTAAAACAGATAACCTTTCTGCTATCGGGCAGCTGATCTTTGTCTTTACTAATTCTATGGTACTGGCAAAACAATTTTCAAGTTCTTTGGAACACGAAGAAAACATGACTAAAGAGTTAAAAACAATTAATCAAAATCTTGATAATCTTGTAAAGAAACGAACTCATGCTTTGGAAGAATCAAGGAGAGAGCTTGAAAATGCGAATAGTGCACTTGAGCTGATTTCACGAAAGGATCCATTAACAGGGCTTTGGAACAGGCGACATTATAGTGAAGTGCTTGAAATTGAATGGGCCCGCTGCCTTAAATATAAAACACCAATCGCCCTAATGGTTTTAGACATTGACTTTTTTAAAGAATACAATGACTATTATGGCCATGTAGCCGGAGACGAGTGTCTAAAAAAAATTGCGCAGACAATACAAGCACTATTCAGACGATCAAGCGATCTTGTAGTCCGCTATGGTGGAGAAGAATTTATCGTTGTTGTGCCACAGGCCGGGAAAGACCAGGCGAAACGGATGGCCGACAGGATTTTGGAAAAAATCGAGGAGTTAAATATTCCTCATAAATGCTCACTGATAAGTTCCCGGATATCTGTGAGTGTAGGCATAACTTCTATTGTTCCGGAATTTAATCTTTCGTCTAACGAATTGTTGCTAACGGCTGACAAGGCGTTGTATCAAGCAAAACATGCAGGCCGCAATCAGTATAAATACTTGCAAAACGAAACTATATCACAGTGAGTCTCTTGCAACTTCTGTCTGACTCTCTTTACATAACTTTTCACGGAAACAAGAAAAGAAACTACCTAAGCTCTGTTCTTGACTTTGATAAAGTGTCGGGATATAATAGCAAATAGAAATTCAAAATATTACTATTAACAATGATGGGAATAAACCGGCTGCGGTACATTCAGAGAGGGCGCAACAATGGCTGAAAGTGTGCCTGTGTTTCCAAACCGGAAAGCCATCCCTGAGTTTTGCTGTGATGAACGGCGACGTTTTCCGCGTTAAGGATTTTGAGAGGCGCCTTTTAGGTGCAATTTGGGTGGTACCACGGAATCCTCCGTCCCATATTCGGGCGGGGGTATTTTTCTTTTTAAAAACAATTGTGAAAGGATAGAGAAGACGTATGCAATGGACCGGACTTAATGAACTTAGAGAAAAATATCTTTCTTTTTTTGAAAGTAAAGGACATCTGCGGCTGCCAAGTTTTTCGCTTATTCCTCAAAACGACAAATCTCTGCTGCTTATCAATGCAGGTATGGCTCCGATGAAAAAGTATTTTACCGGAGAGTTGACCCCGCCGAGCAAGCGTGTAACAACGTGCCAAAAATGCATACGCACGCCTGATATTGAGCGTGTAGGTAAGACTTCGCGGCACGGCACATATTTTGAAATGCTGGGCAATTTTAGCTTTGGCGATTATTTCAAGCGTGAGGCAATACTGTGGGCATGGGAGTTTTGCACAAAGGTGCTTTTAATGCCATCACAACGACTTTGGGTCAGCATTTATGAAAATGACGATGAGGCTTTTGACATATGGACAAAAGAGGTTAACGTAAGTCCGGAGCGTATTGTGCGCATGGGCAAGGAGGATAACTTCTGGGAACATGGCTCAGGACCATGCGGCCCATGTTCTGAAATATATTTCGACAGGGGAGAAAAATACGGCTGCGGTTCGCAAAATTGTGGTGTTGGTTGTGAATGTGACAGGTATGTAGAGTTTTGGAATATTGTGTTTACCCAATTTGACAGCGACGGAAATGGCAATTACACACCGCTTGAGCATCCTAATATTGACACGGGCATGGGGCTGGAACGGCTTGCCTGCATTTTGCAGGGGGTAGACAGTCTTTTTGATGTTGATACTGTCCAAAATATCATGAAGCATGTGGGACAAATTGCAGGAGTGAAATACGGTAACAATAAAAAAACAGATGTATCGCTACGAGTCATAACCGACCATGTTCGCTCGATAACATTTATGATAGGTGACGGAGTTATGCCGTCAAACGAGGGCAGGGGTTATGTAGTTCGTCGTCTGCTGCGGCGCGCTGCACGCCACGGTAGACTGCTTTCGATTAACCGCCCGTTTCTTTATGAGGTCTGTGAATCTGTAATAAAGGAAAACGCAAACGCATATCCCGAACTTCAGGATAAAAAAGATTTTATTGAGAAAATAATAAAAATTGAAGAACAATCATTTGAAAAAACTATAGATAGCGGTTTAACGATGTTAGATGAAATGATAGCATCTCTTGACGGTAAAGTGCTGTCTGGTCAGGAAGCTTTCAGACTTTATGACACCTATGGTTTTCCACTCGATTTAACTCACGACATTTTAGAAGAAAAGGGCTTTGCGGTAGACGAGGACGAGTTTAACAAGCTTATGTCTGAACAACGCGCCCGTGCCCGTGCGGCACGCAAGGATGACAAAGATGCATGGAAAGGCAGTGCCGGTGTGGCAGAACAGCTTATGCCCGGGCGCTTTATCGGCTATCAGTCGCTTTGCACAAAAGCAAAGGTGAAAGCTTTGATACGCGGAGAAGAACTAGCCGAAAGCCTGACAAAAGGCGAAAAGGCAGCCGTTATACTTGATGTAACGCCCTTTTACGCTGAAAGCGGCGGGCAGGCGGGGGACAGCGGTATTATTCATTGCGATGATGCCACTTTTGAAGTGACCGATACCGTAAAAAGTGAAAATGGCGTATTTATTCATATTGGTACTATGACAAAAGGTGAATTGAGTGTTGGAGATTTTATTACTGCTGATGTGGATAAAAGACGGCGTTTTGCTACAATGAGAAACCATACCGCCGCTCACCTGCTTCAGGCTGCACTTCGTTGCGTCCTCGGCAATCATGTTGAACAGGCGGGTCAGCTTGTTGATGCTAACAGAATGAGGTTTGACTTTGCACATTTTTCGGCTTTAACCGCAGATGAGCTTTCACAAGTAGAAGCTTTGGTTAATACATGGATTTTTGACAGCCTGGCAGTCGATATCCGCGAAATGCCGATTAATGATGCAAAAAAACTTGGAGCGATGGCACTTTTCGGTGAAAAGTATGACGATGTTGTTCGAGTTGTAAGTATTAACAGGCCGGGCGATGAACAACCGGTATCAATTGAGCTTTGCGGTGGTACGCATGTGGACAATACTTCAAAAGTGGGCTTGTTTTGCATATTGCACGATAGCTCTATTGCGGCCGGTGTGCGGCGTATTGAAGCAGTAACAGGAGAAAATGTACTTTATACAATCAACGGGTATCGCCGTCTGCTTGAAGAATCTGCTCAAGCATTAAAAACCGGTATTGACGAATTGCCGAGCCGTGTTTTGGGTATCGCTGCCGAATTGAAAGATGCACGCCGCGAGATAGATATTTTAAACTCAAAAATATCTGCAAACAAAGTTTCGGGATTGATAAACAATCTTGCGCCTGTAGGCAAAGTCCGAGTTGCATCGTCGTCGTTCAAGGGAGTTGACGGTGGCGGCGTGCGAAGCATGTGCGATTCATGCCGTGATAATGCGCCTGGTGACGCAGTTATTCTAATTGCGGGTATTGATAAGGACAAACTGACTTTTGGCTGCTATTGCGGTAAAGATGCTGTGGCTGCGGGTGCCCATGCCGGGAATATTGTCCGCGAGGTTGCACGGATGTGTGGTGGCAATGGGGGAGGCAAACCTGATATTGCAATGGCCGGTGGCAAAAACACCGAAAAAATAAGTTTTGCTCTTGATGCGTTCGCCGGAATTGTCGAGAAATATTTAAAATAATATAAATAGAAGGGTGTGTTAAAATTGGAAGATTGTGTTTTTTGCAAAATTGCGACAGGGGAGATACCCTCTAAAAAAATTTATGAAGATGAAAGTGTGTTGGCGTTTTATGATATTGAACCGCAAACACCCGTGCATTTTCTGGTGATAACCAAGGAGCATATTGAAAACGCGGGCAGTATTACGACTCAAAACAGCAAGCTTATTGCCCATATTTTTGAAATAATTTCAAAGCTTGCAGATGAGTTAAATATTCAGTCATTTCGCGTTGTGACCAACAGTGGCACAGACGCCGGACAGACGGTGTTTCATTTGCATTTCCATGTGCTCGCAGGCGATGTTCTCGGTGCAATGGCATAATGTCTAATGTATGATACCTTTATTTTTATAACGTAGCATCATACTTCCTTTATCGGTATAAAATTTATTTTTTTTTATTAAATTAATTAGCTTAAAAATTAAAAAAGGTGAACGCATGACCTATATTATTTTGGATTTAGAATGGAACGGTGTATACACACGGAAGTTAAAGAGTTATTTTAATGAGATTATTGAAATTGGTGCCGTTAAAATTGATAGTTCTTTGAAACAAGTTGATGAATTCAGGGCAGTAATAAAGCCGATTTTCAGCCGAAAGCTGTCTCATATTGTAACCAATCTTACCGGTATTGACGAGCAGGAGCTTAAAGGCGGCCAACCGTTTTCACGCGTTGTTTCATTGCTTAAAAGGTGGATTTCGGACCCTAATGCGGTTGTAATGACATGGAGCACGACCGATTTATTAGTGCTAATTGAAAACTGTCGGTATTTTTTTAATAGTCAGCGCATACCATTTCTAAACTATTATGTCGACTTGCAAAACTATTGTCAAACGCGCCTTGATTACGGCGACACGCAACAGCTTGGGCTTTTAAAAGCTTGTGAGTTGTTAAGTATTGATACGGGTGACTTAGAAAATCACCGTGCGCTTGACGACAGTATTTTAACCGGCAAGGTGTTTGCCGGCGTCTATGAACCACAGTCGTTTGCTTTGCAGGTGCGCCCCACAGATACGGAGTTCTATGACCGGCTAACATTCAAAAATGTGATTATCAGTGACATAAAAGATATTCATGTAAATAAGTCTGATTTGCGTTTTAGGTGTGAAAAATGTAACCGTAGGTTAAGACGCACAGGGCAATGGAGGTTTAGCAGCCGCGCATTTTTTGCTGATTTTATTTGCGGCGGGGGTGGGACAAAATATGCAGCACGCGTACAGGTAAAGCTTAAATACGATGGCGCACAGACAACGCGCAAGCTTGTACAAAAGCCGCGAGAGGATTGTGAGAAGTAATGGGTAATAAGAGTCTAAGAAAATCAATTTCAAAGCGTGGTATAAAATTCATTAATGAGTTCAAACAGTTTGCACTTCGCGGTAATGTCATAGATTTGGCCGTAGGTGTGATTATCGGAGGAGCATTCCAAAAAATCGTATCGTCAATTGTAAATGATTTAATAATGCCTCTGATTGGGTTTATGACCGGCAGTGTCAATTTTAACGACCGTTTTGCAGTATTAAGCAAGCCGGACGGTGTAAGGGTGAGTGACATTACATCGCTTGAAGCGGCGAAAGAGCTCGGTGTTTCAACCTTGAATTACGGAGCGTTTTTGACGGCAGTTTTGGATTTTATGATTATGGCGATAGTCATATTTTTTATGGTTAAACTGGTTAATCGTATTTCCGAAATAGTTAAAAAAGACGATGAAACTCCGCCGCCCGCTGTTACAAAGCTGTGTGAGTATTGTCAAAGCGAAATAAGCATTAAAGCGTCACGTTGTCCACATTGCACCTCACAGATTGAAAATTAACATAATTGTTGCCCGTCCCGCCATATACATTTATAAGAAAAGGAGGGGCGGGCATGTATATTATAATAAAAGGTAAACAAGTGCTGTCGGCACTTTTCCTTTGCGTTTTGGTGGTAGGGACTGCAATTGCTACAGTTGTACATGTGGTTGGCGCAACCGCCGTCACAACTTCGACTGACAATACAAACTGGGGTCTTAGTTTCCGTCAGCCGGGCAAGGCTCCCGAAGGTAACGCGTCGGCAGAATATCTGCGTCAATACAACTCATTTTATGTTGGAGGCTCGGATAAAAAGATAATTTATCTTACATTTGATGCAGGGTATGAAGGTGGCTATACTCCGGCTATTTTAGATGTTCTTAAAAAGCAGAATGTAAAAGCCGCTTTTTTTCTTGTGGGCAATTATCTCAATAAAAATCCCGAGCTTGTAAAGCGTATGTGTGACGAGGGGCATCTTGTGGGAAATCACACATTTAATCACCCGGATATGTCAAAAATAATGAGCCGTGAAAAGTTTGTGCAGGAGCTTAAATCGCTTGAACAGCTTTATAAACAGATTACAGGAAAAGAAATGCCAAAGCTTTACCGTCCGCCCCAGGGGAAATACAGTGAAAGTAATTTGAATATGGCAAAAGAGCTTGGTTACAAGACGGTGTTTTGGAGTCTTGCATATGTTGATTGGTATGACGATAAGCAGCCAACCCGTGAACAGGCTTTTGAAAAGCTACTGCCTCGAATACACCCCGGTGCCGTTGTTTTGCTGCACAGCACATCA
>DHNF01000014.1:4395-5089 GCA_002409375.1 Ruminococcaceae bacterium UBA5423 | reverse complement strand
TTAATGAGAATCAGTATAAATTGTGACAAAAATATTATTATTGCATGGCTTATCTGCTGTTTGCTTTAAAAATTAACAATGGTATAATATTGAAACCAATTATTAGCATTTACTATGCTTTAATATTTTGAGAGAGATGAATAATTTATGAAAAGCTTTGTTGCACTTATAAAGCCGGCTTCATCATTATGTAATATGTGTTGTAATTACTGCTTTTATCATGATGTTGCAGATAATCGGAATGTTCCATCCTATGGTTTTATGGTGCAGGAAACATCACAGTGTTTAATTGATAAAATTATTAACAGCGTTTCAAGGTCGGCAACCGTAACCTTTGCATTTCAGGGCGGAGAGCCGACCTTGGCCGGCCTTCCGTTTTTCAAACACTTTGTTTATTACGCAAAGATAAAAAATGGGGGTAAATGTAGTATAAACTTTTCTATCCAGACCAATGGAATTCTGCTTGATGATAATTGGTGCAGCTTTTTATCTGAGCATAATTTTCTGGTGGGAATTTCAGTGGATTCCGGGCCGGATTTTCATGACCGTAACCGTATTGATAAAAACGGAAAGGGCACATGGAGTATTGTTAACAGCAATATTAGGTTGTTGGACAAATATAAAGTTGATTATAATATTTTAACGGTCATCACAAAGGATTTGGCGCGTCATCCTAAAGCTGTTTTCAATCGTT
>DHNF01000014.1:0-4287 GCA_002409375.1 Ruminococcaceae bacterium UBA5423 | reverse complement strand
CCTAAAGCTGTTTTCAATCGTTTTCTGCGTGACAAAAGGCGCTATTTGCAGTTTATTCCATGCTTAAAGCCACTCGGCGCATGTGAGAATCAGCCGCACGATATAACGCCCCGTTTATATGCTCAATTTTTAAAATCAATATTCAGGCTTTGGGCAGAGCGCCTAACTACGGATGACCCTGTCAGTATTCGCCAGTTTGACAATCTGCTTATGGTGACAAAAGGGTATGCGTCTGAGCAATGTGGATTATCGGGAAGCTGTATTCCTCAATTTGTGGTAGAGGCCGACGGCAGTGTGTTTCCGTGTGATTTTTATGTATTGGACAATTACATATGCGGCAATATTCATAACAATTCCATAGATGAAATTAGACGGTCTGAAGGCGTGAAGAAGTTTTTGGCAGATGCAATACCAATGGCGGCAGAATGCAGAGATTGTCCTGTTATAGAGTATTGCAAAGGCGGTTGCAATCGGTACAGACTGTTTTATAGAGAAGAAGAGGGCTATTGTCCTAATAGAGATTTCTTGACTGAAGCTGTACCGGTTCTAAAAAGGTTGGCTGCTTTACTGTAAAAGGTCAGTATAAATCAGCGGCTGACAATGTGCTGTTTAAATTAAATATAGTTTCATTTAATCATTCCGGTTGAAAAACCATTAACCAATATAGGTGGGATGGTTATTTTTTTTGTAAACAGGGTTTTGGTGTTTATCATTTCAGTTAAAAGCTCAAATGCACAAGAGCCCATTTTATGAGAGTCCTGTAATATATGAGTGGGCTGCTCGCCGAACCAGTCAAAAAGCCCGATTCTGTCTATGTTGATAATTGAAAAATCGTCAGGAGAGGAAAAACCGCATTTGTTAATAATACTGCTGACAAGCTTATAATCATAAATACTAAGACATATAAATGAAGTAGCCAATTTGGTTTTGATTATATGCTCTAATTGCTTAATATTTTCCTTAGAATAAAGCTGGGTTAAAATTAAGGACGGATCTATCATAATATTGTTTTCAGCCATTTCCGACAAAAAACCATCAACCCTGCATGAAATGGAGGTTGTTGGCATTGGAGTGTGAGAGCATATGCAGATTTTTTTATGGCCGAGCTTGATAAGATGCGAGGTTGCAATTTGGGTAGCCGCTTTATTATCAGTTTGAACGCAGCTAAGACCTAATCCCGGCAAATCTCTGTCAATAAGTACTACCGGCAGTCCGGCGTTTGCAAGCACTATTAATTTTTTGTTATAAGTTTCTTGATTTGAGGGATAAAGAATGATGCCGGATGTGTTTTGAGTGCTGATATAATTAATCAAGTCCTCTTCTTTTTCAATGTTATTCAATGAATAAAATAAAGAGCAATATATATCCGCTTTGTTGGCTGCATCAACAACCGATTGTGCCAATTTGATTGAGTAATGATCTGCCACGCCAGGCAGGATAAAAGATATATGCTTTGCAGATGATTGTACAAGATTGTTGTCGGAATTATTAATTACCTGGGCATCTGAATGCAATTCTGAAACAAATGAGCCTTTTCCCGGAATGCGGGTAATTATTCCATTATTTGCAAGACGGGTAAGGGAATTTACCACCACAATACGGCTAACCTTAAATTGCTCCATCAGTTCACTTTCTGACGGAATACGGCTGCCGGGCATATACTCATTGTTCTGAATTTTTTGTTGAATATAGTTCATAATTTGCATATATTTAGGAATTGTTTGTTTTGCTGTTTTCATATTATATCTCCCAATAAAATAACATATTAATTTTATATCTGAATTATAACATGTTGCATTATTTAAATCAATGACATATTAACATGTTATTATAGATTTTTTTACATGTGTTTTTATTTAATTGCTATAATTAACCAAATAAGTTATTAATAATTCACAAATATAAATATTTATGTTAAAATATTTAGCTAACCTCTTTACAAAAGTAAATAATTATGCTATTATTTTTTTGCGCTAAAAATCATAACTAATGGTTTGAAGTTATAAGATATAAACAGTTGGTAATATTAATATGACATATAGGGAGAGAAAGTCATGATTTGCCTTTGCAGTTCCCGGAAAAAAGGTTTTATATGCATATTGATTGTCTTTATATTATTATTTTCCAATGGCAGATATTTTTTTTCTAAAGCAACCGGAAACAAATTATCTGAAAGGTTCCCATCTTATCATTCTTCAGATGGATCGGATGCGAAAGATTATTATCTAAACTATCTTTCGCAAATAGCAGACCATGAAATATATCCTGATAAACAAATTAACATAAGCGTTTTGGATGCTTTGACCAGCCAGGGGAAAGTGCCTGTTTTGCACCGTAATGGAGAACCGGTGCTTGATTGGAGTAAGGATACTTTGGAATGGGTGCAATGGTCTTTTAATATTCCGAAAGCTGGTCTTTATAATATTGAAATAGATTATCGTGCGCTAAAGGGTACCGTGGAATCACCAAGGCGCAGCCTTGAAATTGACGGAGGTAAAATTGATTTCCACGAGCTTTCTAATATAGTTTTCCCGCGCTGCTGGTATGATGACGGCAAGCCTTGGATAAATGTGCTGGGTGATCAGGTAAGACCCAAGCAATCAGAAAAATTCATCAGACAGGCAATGAAAATTGAAGATTCGCTGGGTAAATATGATGAACCGCTGAAGTTTTATTTTGAATCCGGGAATCACACAATAAAGTTAAGCTACATACAAGAACCTATCGAACTGTATGGTGTTAAGATTTTACCTGCTGTACAAATAAAAAGCTATGATGAGGTGCTTGTCGGCTGGAAAAAACTTGGCTATAAAGAGGCATTCAGGCAAATCAAGATAGATGCGGAATCACCGATAAAAAAGACTGAATCTTCTCTGCGTCTTGAATTTTCAGCTGACCCACTGGCAGATCCGGTATCAAGCGGAAATACAGTTTTTAATGCGATTGGGGGTTCCGGTTGGAACAAGGGAAATCAGGGAATTATGTGGGAGTTTGATGTAGCTGAAAGCGGTTTATACTGTATCGACTTTCGCATGTTTCAAAAATATAACGACGGATTATCCTCTTTCAGGCAGATTTTGTTTGACGGCAAGGTTCCTTACCGTGAATTTCTATGCTATGAGTTCAAATATGGTGGATGGCAGGATGTAAGGGCAAAGAGCGACAGCGGGGAACCTTTATTAATTTATCTTGAAGAAGGTAAACATACCCTTGAGATGAAAGTCAAGATTTCTGAATATACAGAGATCCTTTACGAGATGGAACAAACTCTGAGCCTTTTTTCAAAGGTAATTCAAAATATCATAATGATTACTGGAATTACTCCTGATACAAATTTTGATTATAAGTTTTTTGAAAAGCTACCATGGCTTGAGGAAACACTTAGTGAGATTTCATTAAGCCTTCAAAGGCAAATAGAAGGTCTGACTAAATCACTTAATAAAATTCCGGGGCCTGTAAATAGCCTTTCAACAATCAAATACCGAGTAGATAAAATGAGAAATAATCCGTTTCTCATAGCAGCAAATCTGGATTACCTTATAGATGAACAAACGACTTTATCCTCATGGATCAGAGGATTTAATAATTTGCCGTTAACGCTGGATTACATATTGCTGAACAATCCTAAAAGTAAGGCTGAGAGCAAAAAAGCACATGCTTTTCAGGTTATCTGGTTTGCAGTCCGCAATTTCTATCAGTCCTTTTTTCGTGATTATGACTTTGTTGCAGGTGAAAATGCTAACGGTGAAGAGATAAAGACAATTAATGCATGGATATCCAGAGGTAAGGACTGGGGCGAAATTATCAAGCAGATTGCTGATGAGGATTTTACAAAAAGGACAGGCATAAATATTAAAATGAATATTCTGCCCGCGGGTCAGCTTGGCACAAGTGGAGTAATGCTGCTTGCTGTAGCTTCCGGAACGGCGCCTGACCTTGTTTTGGGCTCACAAGGTACGGTGCCTGCCGAGTATGGTATGCGCGGAGTTCTTGTGGATTTACGGACCATGCATAATTATGATGAGATAGCCGGAAGGTTTGCAGAGGGCGTTATGATGCCTTACCGTTTTAAGGACAGTATATATGCGCTTCCAGAAACAATGGATTTTTCGGTGATGTTTTACAGAAAGGATATTTTATCATCTTTTAACTTGAAGCCTCCCGATACATGGGATGAGCTATACAGAGATGTATTGCCTGTTCTGAAACGAAATGGAATGGACTTTTGGTATGAGGGTGGCATTATAACCTTCCTGTTTCAGCATGGGGGCAGTATGTACAGCAAGG
>DHNF01000067.1 GCA_002409375.1 Ruminococcaceae bacterium UBA5423 | reverse complement strand
TATGTAGCAGCTCCCCCTATGTGTTTGAACGAATATCCCGGAGCTGCATGAACATTGGCAGGATCGCTAATTGCAGGCTGTATCGCAAACTTGCTGCCAACCTTATATTTTTTGTCGCAATCCTTACCAACTTTTACAATATCACCGCAAAATTCATGCCCAACGATAACAGGGTTTTCTGCAACATTGTCAGGCACGCGCTTATGTTTTGGGCCCTGAATTGTTGCTTTGTAGGTGGACATGCAAATACTGTCCGTAATTATCCTTGCCAAAATTTCATCGTCTTTAATTTCGGGCAATTCAAACTCCTCAAGACGCAAATCATTGGCACCATAAAGGCGTACAGCTTTTGTTTTCAACAAGTTGACCTCCAGTCTTATAGTCCAAAATTACTTTCAAAAGCATATCATATTAAGTGGTTTTATGCCAAACTTTGTATTCAAATAATAACTTTTTGGCTAAGTAGTATTTCTTGGCGGCTTTCTATTTTACGCAAAAGCTCATCTGGTTTAATGTTTTGGGTTAGCAATGCATAATAATCCTTGATAATATTAAAATCTGACGAACCTTTTTCAAGACCACAAGTATTTACTAAAACAGTATCGATATCATCTTTTGTATTGGTGTCATTAGCGCTTGCAAACATTAAAGCGGCGGCAATCCCGACAGGAATATATAGAGAGTTGACCGATTGTCCATGGCACATATTTATTGCGCCGCCAAACCTGTCAGACGACCTTAATTTTCTTAAAACATCTCTGCCCACACGGGATACGGTATCACCAAGCTCGCGGTTTGCAAAACGCAACAGCAAATCGGAGATATGCTCGAGTATACCACTAAGGGGCATCGAAAATTGCTTTGATAATGCCGTGCCCGATTCGGTCATCGCTCTTTGCACAATAAGCTTTATATACGGGTTTTCAATTGCCTGCCATACATAATCATATCCGTAAACAAAGCCCAAATAAGCGGCAAGTGCATGCCCCATGTTATGTATATACAGCTTTCTTTTTACATAAAACTCAAACGGTTCGAACGGGTGAAGATGAGGAATGCTTGGGATTTTGCCTTTGAAAGCCGCTTTATCAACCGGCAGCTCGCAATAATTCTCAACGCAAACTCTTAATATATTGCCGCGTGACATTTCACTGGTCATTACGGGAACCATACGACCGACTGAAGACTCGACAAGCCCAATTGTTTTTTCGAACAATATTTGCTCATCATCAGACAAAATGTCGGTTATAAGCCCGCGCAACATACTGTCTGCATCAATCAAATTTTCAGCAATGATAATATCAAGGGGTTTCAAATTGTTTTGAGTCCATCTCATTCTAAAACCTTTAACCAAATTTTTCACAATTCGCGGAAGTATGTTAACTCCGACAGAAACCGCCATGATATCAGCTTTGGATATCGCAAGTGCCACTGCTTGCTCGTCAAGCCCGTTGACACAGCTTGCGTTATTAATCCATACTTCACGGGGGTTATGACGAGATATAATATTTATAGGATACTTGTTTTCATTGTTCATCATATTGATAATATCAGGATTAATATCAATAAACTTAATTTCATATCCTGCGTCGCCGAAAACCTGTCCTAAAAATCCCCGTCCAATGTTGCCTGCTCCATATTGTACAAAAGTGCTCATGTTTTACCATGCCTCTCTGCAAGCCTTAACTCTACATATATGATACTTCAATTTAATATATATTTCCAGTGTAATTTATCACAACAGATGCAAACATGTATGTAAAATTTTAATTGTAATTTTACATACAGTGTAACTATTTAACATATAAAATGTTAATATTCACAATTGGATCGTCATTCCGTCGTAGGATACCAAAAAATCGTGTTTTTGGGCAATAGGAACCAGTTCATCATAAATTGCCCGACCGTTATGCGAAAAATGATGGACACAATAGACTGTTTTTTCGTGGGTGCAGCCTAACATATTTAGACGTTGTTTAACTTCAATATTTGTGCTAAGCCCCATGTGCCCATCTCTGCAGTCTAAAAGCCCTGACGTACAGTCCAACGAGACAAAATCGAAACGCGGCCTATACGTTTTCAAATACTGCCATGTCTTTTCGGGGAAATAACCTGTATCATTGGCATATAGAATTGTATGTACACCGTTACTTATTATAAAAAAACAGGCTCACATCGTTCGGCATGGTTTGCGGCTAACGGTGTAATAATGTATCCCTGTACATCAAACGGAACAAATGCACTTATTTTATTGAATATTACCCTTTTTTCTTCATTAAGACTGTACTCGTTGATGATTTCCATTGCCTGATTTGCCGCTGGATTTGTGCCGTACACATTAAGCGGCCTTTCACAGGATAAATGTGCAAAACCCTTTCGACGCATTTCAAAGTCTGCCGGATAAAAATGGTCACTGTGATTGTGCGTTATAATGCAGGAATGAATTTTGGTCAAATCCAGACCAAAATTCAATACATGCATATAAGTGTCTGCAGGAAAATCAATCAACAGCTTTTCGTCAATAACTGCTTGTGAGCGTGTTCTAATATTTCTTCCTCCGCTTTTTACCGCCCTTTTGCAGTGGTCACATTCACAAAACATCGCCGGCCAGCCCTCTGCGGCGGCCGTCCCCAAATAACGAAACTTCAACACAATTACCTCCATTTTATAATTTTTTATGATCCATTACTCGTATCAACCCGGCAAAACCAAATCAAGAAATTCGTAGGGAACGCCGTCCTCGGCGTTCCGATTGCATGGATATCGGCGTATTTTGAAGTAACGCAATTTAATTTAGTATATCATATCAAAGCCTTAAATGCATCAAAAACGCACTAAATTCCAAACTACATATTTCCCTTTTGCTTCCTGTTTTTATTATACATATATTTTTTTCTAAAGGGCGATATTGTTTTGTTTTCCATAGGCACGCGCAAAAAATCATACTTATTAAAGGGCGCTAACGGTGCCATATACGGTATTCCAAAGCTGTTAATTGATACTAATTCGGCAAGTATAAGACACATGATTATCGAAAAACCGTAAAATCCGAATAAACCTGTGAATATTAACAATATAAACTTGAGTATACGCACAGCATTGACAAGTGTATAATCCGGCACAACGAAGGAAGACATCAGTGATGACGATGCAATAATAAGCAATAGCGGACTAAAAAGTCCGGCTGAAATTGCCGCCTGCCCAATTACTATGGCACCAACAATACCGATAGCCGAACCAATACGCCTTGGCACCCTAAGCAGTGATTCTCGTATTATTTCCATTAAAAGCTCAAGTAGAAATGCACCGACTACTGAAGGAAAGGGGACATTTGCATTCATCTCGGCAAGCAGTATTGCATAACCGGACGGCAGCGCATCAGTATGAAAAGATGTAAAAGCAACATAAAAACTTGAAGCAGTCAGGGCTGCGAAAAGTGATGCGTATCTAATGATACGCATAAACATACCAAAAAATTTATTTTCATAAAAATCGTCACACGAATAAAAAAACTCAAGAAATGTTGCTGGAGCAGACAGCGCCAATGCACATCCGTCAATCAGTGTAATAACACGCCCGCCAAGCAGCAGCCGGCAGGCATAGTCCGACCGTTCAACCAGTCCCATTTGAGGAAACAGACTAAGCTTTTTATTAAGCAAAAATTCTTGAATCTCGCCCGAATCAATGATTCCATCGACATTGATATCCTCTATTCGCTTTTGTATTTCTCTCACAAGGGTGTCACTTGCAATGTCCTCAATGTATACAATAGCGATACGGGTTTTGGTACGCTTTCCTACATCAATCATTTTTAATCTCAACATGTTGTCCTTGATACGATATCGTATCAGTGAAATATTGACATCCAAATTTTCTATAAGGCAATCTTTTGAGCCTCGCAAAGAGTACTCAATTTCAGGTTCCGGAATATTTCGGTGCTCGATTCTCTTAAGCTTGACAATAAGATACTGCTCATCGTTGGAAAACAGTATTACGACGTTGCCCGACAATATTAAATCTACAATCGCCGCATCGTCTTTTGACACACTGCAGACAGATGAAAAAAGAATGTGGTTAAGCGCATGTTCGGCGGTTATTGGCCTTTTTGAACGGGCGCAGTTATTAATGAGAGGTCTTATAACATTTTGAGAAAGCAGCGGAATATCAATAATCTGCTTTATGAAAAAGATTCTAAGCCTGCCGCCCTCAAATGGGATTTCACGCTGAGACAAATCAAGATTTTGTTTTATTAAGGTATTTGTCAATTGATTAAATCTTTGCTCGGCATTGCTCATAATAGCCCTCTTTTCTATTCCGACTCTTGCTCTCTATAATCAAACATTTTTAGTTCTTTCGTATCTACCTTTACTTGTACATTAAACTCTGCTTTTGAGTAAGCCTCATCCCACGACATATTGTGATACTGAGTGGGATATGCGATATGAAAGTCTCTGTTAAAATCAAAATTTCGCAGCGATTATTTTGATTTTAACAGAGACTTT
>DHNF01000180.1 GCA_002409375.1 Ruminococcaceae bacterium UBA5423 | reverse complement strand
GTATTATTTTCGACAAATTCTACAGGAAGTTTACGATTTTCGGCATCAAGTGTGAACGCAGTGTCGGGTATCAGGTGCGTGTTTTTGTCAATACCCGCATCAATCAGCGCATCATAGGTTATCGACTCGCGGGCAGTAATCAGCGCATATCGTTTAAGGTCGTTGCAAATCTCGGAATTTTTCAAAAGCTCCGGCTCAATCGAGCAGCCCCACAGCGCAGTCTTGTTGTCACGGCTCAAAGTCTCGTTCAAAAAAGCAAGGTTTTTATAAAAAGACCCACAGCAATAATTGTCTCCGCCAATCGACAGGTAAACATCACCGCAGGCCGCATCGTTTAATATATTTCGATACATAAACCGCCCATAACCGTTTATATTGCCGGCAATCATCGACTGAAATTTCAGCCTGAAATGGTTGAACCGGTATTTTTTTAAAACCCGCCCCTCATGTTTTACATTAATCAGCTTGTCCAGCCCATAAGCGGTGTCCTCATGCGGCCTTTGCGAATATAATGTGTCTGCCCCGCCAAGCACCTTTATCGTTGTCCGCACCAACGCCTCGCACCCATGATTTTTTGCACCGCCATGATTATATAAAAAAATTTTGTTCATTCCATCACCAAAAAATATATATTATCCCGCAGCTTGTTAAATACAAAAAATAAAAATATTAATATAAGTATTGCACCGTTCAATCCCTTTGATACAAATCCCTTGTATAAACCTTGTCGCGCACATCCATGATTTCGCCCAAAAAAACTATAATATTTTAAAATTCTACTTGTTAATACAATTTTTTAGTTCATACACATGCAATTGATCATATAAATGCTTTCGCTTTTGACCCTTAGAAAGCATTTTTTTAACATTAATTTTTTTGCGTTTTCCTAAAATACTGCGTATGACATACCGACAAGTGAAAAATACATATCCAAAAGGCAGCATAATTTTGATTTTTTTAGAGATTGGCCAATTATTATAGACTATATCATTAAGAGAAATAAACGCTTGACCAATAACGGAATGATTTTTTGTCGTTTTCACTCTATCCGATACAAATATCGAAGACTGAAAACTATCTTCATCTTTTCTGCCAAAATTCCCGCTGTTTAAGATATCCTCCATGACATCGCAGCACAAATCGGCTTCTATCTTGCCGAAAATTTCATCATAAGAAACACCGAGAAAAACAATCACAGCCTGACTCATGATTTGGGCAAAGCGCCAAAGCCCAATTATCTCAAGATTCTTTTTCAACATTTCACGCTGACAGGCATCCAATCGGTTTATATACACCGCCCAATCACAAAGATGCCGAAGACCGATTCCTTCTCGCATCATATGCCGTTGCATATGGATTAAAATAATCAGACCATGATGAAACCAGTTCGGAATTTTACATTCTCCGGTTTCATCAACCAAAGTCGTTTCTGACTTGTTGATAATATCCTTTATTAAATCACGAATCCTATCCCCGGCTTCTCCCAAGGGTAATCTGCTAATCTCATAGTGCATTTCAAGAACCGAACCCTTTTTCTTAAAGCACTCATGGAAGGAATGATTATTCCCGGTTTTTATGTACCCCTGTTGAAGTATTAATTCCGTGGTTCTTTTAATATCCTGTTTATCTATTAAAAAGTCCACATCACCCATGCACCGCAAATAGGGTTTAGGGTAATAATGGGCCGATGCACATCCTTTTAAAATGCAATATTTTATATGGTTGTTATCAAGAAGTTTGCCTAAATCTATATGCTGTTTTATGACATGCAAATTACTGTAAACATTTTGCAATCCAATAGCAGCAATTTTTTCATACACATCAGCAGGGATTTTCTCCTTATATTGCGACAGGCCTTCATAAATCAAAGACGCGACTGTATGATGTCGGTACTCTGCCAAAAATATATCCCAATCAATTGGTTCCAAGTCAAGGGCTTTGTCAGCCGAAAACAATTCGTTTGATATTATGTCTAAAATTAGTTGAACTTCGCGTGACCAGCGGACTTCCATAATACCCCTCCAAACACACAGCAAGAATTGTTGTTATTGCTTTAATCCCTAAAATATAAATCTCTTGTATAAACCTTGTCCATCACATCAGCGATATCCTCGCTGTATCTGTTAGCAATAATAATATCAGATATTGATTTAAACTCGTCAAGATTACGAATAACCCTGCTGTTGAAAAAATTATTTTCTTTCATTGTCGGTTCGTAAACCACAACCTCAATTCCCTTTGCCTTGATGCGCTTCATAACCCCCTGTATAGAGCTGTGACGGAAATTGTCTGAATTTGCCTTCATAGTCAGGCGGTATACACCAACAATGTTGGGTTTCTTTGAAATTATCTGATCTGCAATGAAATCCTTTCGGGTTCTATTAGCTTCCACAATTGCACTGATTATGTTTTGCGGTACATCTGCATAATTTGCTCGCAGCTGCTTGGTATCTTTGGGCAGGCAATAGCCACCATAGCCAAACGAAGGGTTGTTATACTGATTGCCAATTCGCGGATCAAGGCAAACACCCTCAATAATTGATTTTGTATTAAGACCCCGAACCTCTGCATACGTATCCAGCTCGTTAAAATATGATACGCGCAGAGCAAGATAAGTATTGGCAAACAGCTTTACAGCCTCTGCCTCGGTCGGATTCATGAAAAGTGTCGGGATATCTTTTTTAGCTGCACCCTCTTTTAACATGTTAGCAAAGGTTTCAGCCGCCTTCATCAGGCGTACATTCATCACGGGCACACCGACAATAATGCGGCTTGGATACAGGTTATCATACAAAGCGTGCCCTTCGCGCAAAAATTCAGGACTAAACAAAATATTGTCACAGCAATATTTTGCTCTTGCCTGTTCGGTAAAACCAACCGGCAAAGTGGATTTTATTATGATAACAGCATCAGGGTTAACCTTTATCACCTGTTCAATTACACTCTCAACCGATGAAGTATCAAAATAGTTTTTATCCGGGTCATAGTTTGTAGGAGTGGAGATAACAACATAATCAGCATCTTTATATGCAGCATCCCCATCTGTAGTGGCCGTCAAGTCCAGTTTCTTTGTTTTAAAAAATTCCTCAATATCATCATCAACTATAGGGGATTTGCGGTTATTGAGCATGTCAACTTTTGCGGGTATTATATCAACTGCCGTAACGGTATTATGCTGCGATAGCAATACCGCAATTGAAAGACCAACATACCCGGTTCCGGCCACTGCAACTTTCAATTTAATTCTCCTTTTTGTGTAGTGATTCAGCATTTTGACGATGGCATAGTTATCATTAGGAAATCGTATAATATTCTTTATACCATTTTGCAAACCGTGAGAGTCCTTCTTCAAGGCTTGTGTTCGGTTTAAAACCAAAGTCCCGTACCAGCTCGTCAACATCAGCATATGTCTGATACACATCTCCCTGTTGCATTGGGAGCAGTTCTTTCTTTGCCGGTTTGTCGATAATTCCCTCTTTCATAAGACAAGACTCAAGCGTTTCAACAAAGTAAAGAAGGTTCTCCGGTTTGTTATTTCCTATGTTATAAACCTTGTACGGTGCGCCGTCCTCAGTTTTGTCGGGAACCTTACCCATGACGTTTACAACACCTGTGACTATGTCGTCAATATAAGTGAAATCTCGTTTCATGTCCCCAAAGTTGAAAATCTGAATTTTCTCGCCTCTTACAAGCTTGTTCGTAAACCCAAAGTAAGCCATATCGGGCCTGCCCATAGGGCCGTAGACGGTGAAAAAGCGAAGTCCCGTTGTGGGGATATTGTAAAGCTTTGAATAGGCATGAGCCATAAGTTCGTTTGACTTTTTTGTTGCGGCATAGAGAGACACGGGGTTGTCCACTTTGTCCTCGGTTGAGTACGGAACTTTTTTGTTTGTTCCGTAAACGGACGAGCTTGACGCGTAAACAAGGTGTTCCACAGGATTGTGCCGACACGCCTCAAGTATATTCATAAAACCGACAATGTTACTTTTTATGTAAGCATCGGGGTTTGTAATCGAGTAGCGAACGCCTGCCTGTGCGGCAAGGTTTACAACTATGTCGAATTTCTCTTCGGAGAATAGTTTGTCAATAGCTACTTTATCAGATAAATCTA